>JBBPYF010000032.1:0-32275 GCA_038200165.1 Chthoniobacterales bacterium
ACTGAACGCCGGGCACACTTTTGGCGAGATTCTCGGCGGCTTGCTTTTGATCATCGGATACCACAAAGCCGCTGAGTTGCACGGTTCCTTTGAAGGCGGCGACCTGCACATCGGGAAATTTGAAGCTGGGCGAAGTGGCAAAAGTCGCCTTCACCTGCTCGGCAAGCTTCTCATCGTCCTGATGTTCGGCGGCCGTGCGCTCGACCGGCTCTTTCTTGCAGCCTGTGAACAGCGAACTGGAGATCGAGATTGCCGCAATCGCGACGAACATTAACCGGCGAATTATTTTCATTCGGTTCCTTTCACTTGTCATTCCCATGCAGCTAGGACTTGTTTATCCTGGCTCCGGCCTTCTTCGCTTTGGCATCGCTGAGCACCGGCTGCATGCGGGTATTTTTCTTGGTGGACCCCGCGACTCTGGTTTTAGGCCGGTTGGCTGAATCGGGGTTCGCCTTGCGGGCTTTGGCGTGAACAGTCATTTTCTTCGCAGGCATAATATTCGTACTCGCACGCTCTTGCGCGTTTGCCACTGAAAAGCCGAAGTTCCTGCGCGTAAATGTCAGGCCTAAAGTAGTCATCGACTGGGAACGCATCCAGCTCGCGCAACGTCGAAGCCTCCTTTCTGCCCTAGGTTTTTCAGACTGCCATCCCAATTCAATCCGCCGCTCCGCCACGAGCGACGCAGAAGTCTGAGCCATGCCAAGATGAAGTAACTGACAGGGCGCTTCCACTCGGGGTCGCTATGATCCCGAGCGGATCTACGCCAGTTACCTTACCGTGAGAACTTAAGGCGTCGCCGTGGGCGAGGGAGACGGGCTTCCGCTATCCTTAGCCTTGGCGTTTTGTTCATTCGGCGTCAGCACGTCAGGAAACCAGATGATATCGTAGTAAGTGAAGACAGGTTCCTCCATGGTCTGATCGAACATCTGAGTGAGTTGGCTTTGTTCGAATTTCGGAGCTTTTTCCAGCTTCGCCTTAGTTGTGTTCAAGACAAACTTTGGCGCCTCGCCTTTCGCCATGGTTTCGACATTTAAGGCGCTCCATGGGACGGCCACGCTGTTGCCGCCGGTGTTGAGCACGGCGAACCGAATGTGCCCAGTGTCCGGATTAACTACCACATCGCTGATTGTGCCGAGATCGGCGCCTTGCGTGTCTTTGACGTGAGAGCCCGCGATTTTCGAGCCCATAACAAAACCCTGGTAGGCACTGCCAGCAGAGCTGCCGGCGCTGGGACTGGGACTCTGTGCCTGGGTTTGACCTAACGACAGAAGCGCGACACAAGCGCCGACGTAGAGATATTTCACTTTTGTTTTCATGATACGATCCTTGGTTGAGTTAGCTTTTCCGTCGGTCCGGCGTCGACTCTTGCCGTCGCCGATGGACCGCGGTTTCATAGAAAGATTCGCCTTCGCCATGGCAATTAGCCGTGCGCGATGAGTTGGGCCGGACGATGAGAGGATTTCTTCTCCCGCATTGAGTGTTTTTCGTAGCCATTCCTGCAATAAAAGGAGCCTACAATCCCCTCGCCGCACAGCCGATCTCTGGCAGAATGAAGCTATGATTAAATTTCTGATCGGATTTATCATCGGAGTCTTCGTCCTCCTCGTGGCCGGCTATTGTTTTATTACACACGGTCTCTCCATGAGCGCCAAAGCGAGTCCTTTGCCCATGGAAAATTTCCTGGCCAACCGCGCGATCCATACCTCCGTCGGCCAGACCGCGCAGCAGCAAGCGCCGCTTCCGGCCGACGAGAAGAACCTGCTGGCGGGCGCCGAGATTTACCAGCATAACGGCTGCGTGGGCTGCCATGGCCGGCTGGATCAGCCAGACTCCGGCATGGGTAAACGTTTCTACCCGGCCGCGCCCCATCTCCTCGTGCCCGGCCAGGGAGTGACTGACGATCCGGTGGGAATGACTTATTGGGTGGTCAAGAACGGGATCCGCTTCAGCGGCATGCCGGAGTTCGACCAAAAACTCACCGACGATCAAATCTGGCAGGTCAGCCAGCTCCTGCGAAACGCCGACAAATTACCGCAACCGGTGCAAGACGCATTGCGGCACTGAGGCTGGCTGCTCCGCCCAGTTGAAGAAACTCGCGCGGGGACTTCCTTCTTTGTTCCGGGAGCAAAGAGGCGCACCTGCTTGTCTTGGACGAAGTTCACCAAAGAACGATCACAACCGCAAACAACAGATAGAGCACGACGAGAGCAGTCCCTCCCACGCGGCGCAAGCCTTCGCGCATCCGCAGGAGCGCAATCGCGGTAATCGTCATCATGCCGAGCCAGGCAAGCGCAAAGAGGGTGCGGGAGGAGGGCGCGCTGAGGCCGGTAAGAATCGCGGGCAGCGAAATTCCAAAGATGAGATTAAGCGTGTTGCTGTTAAAACATTCGGTCTCGACGGCTGTGCCACGGCCGCGTTTCGCCAGCTGAATCGCGGCAATCGCGTTTGGGATGCTAGTCAGGGCGGCGATGCAGAGCGTGCCCGCAACGGCGTGCGAGATGGAAAACCTTGCCGCGAGCGCCACTGTTGCTTTCACCGTGCCCCGACTGCCGGCAACGATGGCAAAGAGCGCGGGCAACAAAGTCAACCAATCCATGGCCGATGCCTGGGGTCGCTTAGTTTTGCGCGCGTCCTCCCGCGCGCGCCCAACCGTGCGGGCGAGAAAATTCGTCATGAAATTCGGGAGCGGGAGATCTTCGATTCGGGTGCGGGCTAAAGCGATGATGTAAAGGTAGGGCGCTGCGATGAGCGCGATCAGCAGGAACGCGAGCGCTGGCGTAAGCAGTTGGAGCAACAAAAGTGCGGCCACGATGGTGACGAGGATAGCGATGCTGCCGTTGAAAAGAGCGCCTGCACCAGTCACGCGCACTGCGCCGGTGAGAATGGCGCTCAAGCCCAGCAGCGCAGCGAGATTGAAAATGTTCGAGCCGAGCACGACGCCAACGCCGAGCTCGTGCTGGCCCGCGGCGAGCGCGGTGATGGATGAGGAGATTTCCGGCGCATCCGCTCCCAGCGCGGTCAATATTCCCAGCAGACCTTCGGACAATCGGAAAGCAGCTCCAATTTTTTCCAGCGCGCCAGTTAGAACAAAGCTCGAAACAGACATGAGCGCGATCGAGCCGAGGAAGAGACCTGCCTGATCGAGAGCAATGTTCACGTCACTCGCGTCGGTTCGTGTTCACCGGGACGGCAACTTCTTCGCCGAGCACATCCTGCATGTAAAGAGTCTGGATGAGAAGAATGGCCACCACCATGAGCGGCGTGGAGAAAATGACTCCCATGACGCCGAATAATGCCGCCGATAAAATCTGCACCGACAAGAGCAGCGCCGGTGGCAGCAGAACGGCAAGAGTGAGTGCGACGCGGGAGCCGGAGCCATTTCGCCATCAGCATCGACACCTTCGCAGGGAAACGCCGAACAACACTCCAGCAAAAACGACCAGGAGCGCAGTGGCGGAACTGCGGAGCAGATAGAGCGCGATGAACCCGATGCCGCAAAGCCCGAGCGTGATCAGCACGGCGCGGAGCGTGCCCGACGCGGGAGGAGATCGCGATCGGTTTCGCGTGAATGTTTCTCAGCCATTCATTGATTTCCGCTTCTGGCGCACCGCCTGCGTGTTCCCCCAGCGAAAATCCCTCATCCAGCGCCTTTATTCCCTGCTACGTTTTTTCTTCTTTTGGTTGAATAAAGGGATGCCACAGGGCCAACTCACGTCAGCAGACAGGCCGCGCCGCGTGTGTGTGGCGCAAAGCGCGGCATGATGGACGGGCTTTTCAATAACCCGGAATTTCGAATAGGTTCTTGGCAAATCCATGCCACGGAAAAAAAAGATCGAGCAGTACGAGCACAAGGATAAGACGCGGGTGAACAATCCCGAGGTCGGGCTGGTGGATGCGGCGCTGGAGCCGCCGGAACCGAAGAAGAGTTACGCCTACGATCCGATCTTGATCCGTCGCTGCAATGGGCGGGTAAAGCGGAACGGACTTCGTTCGAGGTGCCGGGTGTTTCGTTGCACGTGCATGAGCGGATCGATCCGCGCACGATCATCGAAGCGGTGCGGCGCAGGAACGGAAACGGCGCGCAGATGTCGCTTTTCTCCGCGCGCGAGATGAACCCGCCGCTGCGGGAAGCGATCGAGTTTTACAAGCATCGACATAACTGGACCAACCGCCTCATAGCCGGCGACAGCCTGCTGGTGATGAATTCGTTGATCGAGAAGGAAACGCTCGCCGGCCAGGTGCAGATGTTTTACTTCGATCCGCCGTACGGGATCAAATACGGCTCGAACTTCCAGCCGTTCGTGAACAAGCGCGACGTGAAGGACGGCAAAGACGAAGACCTGACGAGCGAACCGGAAATGCTGCGCGCCTTTCGCGACACCTGGGAGCTAGGCATTCATTCCTATCTGACTTATCTGCGCGACAGGCTGTTGCTCATGCGCGAGCTACTGCACGAGAGCGGCTCGATCTTTGTCCAGATCAGCGACGAGAACGTGCATCACGTGCGCGAGATCATGGATGAGGTTTTTGGAAGAGAAAACTTTGTCGGTGTGATTACCTTCGCAAAGACGAGCGGCTTTAGCGCGGCTCACATCGATTCAGTCGCGGATTTTCTGATCTGTTACGCGAGGCAAAAAGAGAAGCTCAAGTTTCGGACACTTTACTTTGCTAAGACGCTCGGCGGCGAGGGAGCCAGTCTCTATACTAAGGTTATGTTGAGTGATGGCACTACACGCCCGGTAACTAGTGAAGAGCTTAACAACCCGCAGCTTCTGCCGACCCATTCGAAAATTTTTGGCGTCGGTGATCTCACGTCACAGGGTAAAGCTAAGGAAGATCAAACATTTGAGTTTAACGGGAAGAAATATTCTCCCGGACCGAACTCACATTGGAAGGCAAAATTCCCAGAAGGGATGCAGCGCCTCGCGGAAGCTAAGCGAATCGCGACTACGTCCGGCGGCAAGCTTGGCTACATTCGTTATTACGAAGACTTTCCTGTTTACCCTTTGTCAAACATCTGGACCGACACGGTTGGGCAGAATCAATACGGCGGTGAAAAGCGGTTTGTTGTTCAGACGGCGCTAACAGTAATCGAGCGTTGCATGCTCATGACGACCGATCCGGGCGACTTAGTCATGGATGTGACTTGCGGGTCGGGCACGAGCGCAGTGGTGGCGGAGCAATGGGGACGGCGCTGGATCACGAGCGACACCTCGCGAGTGGCGGTGACGCTGGCCAAGCAGCGGTTGATGACGAGCGTGTTCGATTATTACGAGCTGGCGCACCCGGAGGAAGGCGTGGGGAGCGGGTTTCGTTACAAGACGGTGCCGCATGTCACGCTTAAGTCGATCGCGAACAGTGAGCCGCCGGCGCAGGAGACGCTTTACGATCAGCCGCACGTGGATAGGACGAAGACGCGCGTGACCGGGCCGTTCACGGTGGAAGCGGTGCCGGCGCCGATGGTGAAGGGATTGGATGAGATAGGACCTATGGGACCTATAGGGCAAATCGCCGATGACTCTGTGGCGCGCAGCGGTGAAACACTGCGGCAATCCGAATGGCGCGATGAACTCATGCGCGCGGGCATTCGCGGCAAGAACGGACAGATGATTACTTTCTCGCGGGTGGAACCCTTTCCGGGGACGCGCTGGTTGCACGCGGACGCGGAGACGAAACCGAATGAGTCGGGCGCGCCGCATGTGAAGGAAGGTGGATCGGGCTCTCCGAGCACGATGTCGAAATATGGCGCCGAAGGCGCACTAGCCTCAGCATCGCGCCCGGAGGTCGCGATCCACCCAGAGCGAGTCGTCATTTCGTTCGGGCCGGAGTACGCGCCGCTGGAACAAAAACAGGTGGAGCTGGCGATCGAGGAAGCGCGCTCGCTCGTGCCGAAGCCGAAGATCATTGTGTTTGCCGCGTTTCAATTTGATCCGGAGGCGGCGAAAGATATCGATGAGACAAACTGGCCGGGGTTTACTTTCCTCAAAGTGCAGATGAATGCGGATCTCTTAACCGAAGATTTGAAGAAGAAGCGGGTGAGTAATGAGAGCTTCTGGTTGATTGGGCAGCCGGATGTGAGCGTGGCGCGGGATGTGACGGATACGACGCATGGGACCTATCGCGTGCGGGTGGGCGGGTTTGATTACTACAATACGAAGACCGGCCAGATCGAGAGCGGGAGCGCGGAGAAGATCGCGATGTGGATGCTCGACACGAACTATGACGGGCGGAGTTTGTTTCCGCGGCAGGTTTTCTTTCCGATGGCGGGAGAAAAGGAAGGGTGGTCGAAGCTGGCTCGGAATTTGAAGGCGGAAATCGATGAGGAGTTAATAGAATCTTATCGCGGCACCGAGTCGTTGCCGTTTGAAGCGGGCGAGCATAAGCGCGCGGCGGTGAAGATCATTGATGATCGCGGGATCGAGAGCTTGAAGATCGTCGAACTAGGGGATCGATAGGACGGATAGGACAAATGACGGAAGGTTTTATTCCAGCGCATGGGGGTTATGAAGAACTGCTCTCGTTTCGCAAGGCGCGCGTGGTTTACGATGCGACGGTGTTTTTCTGCGACCGCTACGTGGGCAAACGGGATCGTACGCGCGACCAAATGATCCAGGCGGCGCGCTCGGGGAAACAAAACATTCTCGAAGGCAGCCAGGTTTCGGGGACTTCCAAGGAAGCGGAGCTAAAGCTGGTAAATGTGGCGCGAGCGAGCCTGGAAGAATTGCTGGAAGATTATCGGGATTTTCTGCGGGGGCGTGGCGCAAAGCTTTGGGAGAAAAATAGCAGGGAGGCACTCTTCGTACGAAAGCTCGGGGCGAAGAAGGATGCGTCGTATGAGACCTATAGGACCTATCTGGAAACGCGGCCGCCGGAGATAGTGGCGAACATTCTCATCTGTCTCATCCACCAGGCCAATTACCTGCTCGACCAGCAACTGCGGCAGTTGGAAAAAGCTTTCCTAGAGGAAGGCGGGTTGCGCGAGCGCATGACTCATGCGCGGTTGGCCGCGCGCAAAGCGAGAGTTTAAAGATTGTGAAGCTGGAGTGAATCCGCGGCGCAATTGCCCCGGGGAATTCTTCCTGCTATAATCATGCTATGGCGGTGCTCGCGAGACAACAAAAAGCAGGCAAAAAAAATGTCATTGCGGACGCGACGGACCGCCTTCTAAGGGCCGTCAAAGCGAAGATGATCAAAGAAAAAGGCCGCATCGACTATGACGAGCTTCGTCGCGAGAAGTTCAGCGCTGCGATGATTGAGCGGCTAAAGGCGCTGTAGCTCTCAACGATTGCGGTGCAGCTCCATAAACTCGCGAATGGAGAGTCGCAAAAGTGGCGCCGCTTTGCGCGCGATCTCGAGAGCTTCCGAGTATGGGACTCCGCCGCTCAGAGCCCTGACAATCTGAGTCGTGTTCATGCCAGCGACTCGGGCCAGCCGGATAGCCTCTTCGAGATCGGTATAGCGAAGCATAGCGCTCGTAGTTTGTTGGCATCCGCAGGTTGTTCAAATTAAATAGAAACGATGGCCGAAGGCATCACGCATCTCATCATCAATTCGCCGTACAAAGAACCGGCGAAGTTCTGGCGCTACAAACGCGAGACGAAACAGTTCACTTTGGAGCAAGGGCGAAGGCCGGCTGGTTACGTGATGGCAACGCCCGGATCGCGCTCGTTTGATGATCCCGGAATTTTCGTCGAGATCGAGTTGGTGAATCGGATTCGGCCGCGGGTGAAAGCGTGGCGAGAAGCTGGGTATCCCGGCGTTACCGGGACCACGAAACACCTGCTTGGGCATTGGAACGACAAGCAACAGCGCGATGAGTCGCACCAGTTTTTCTTCTGCACGCTGGAGGCAATTGAAACTTTAATCTGGCTGTGCGAGAGCGCTGAATCGGAGCGCACCGGCATTGAGATTCCCGGCGACGGCGGAGCATTCGCCCGCCTCTGCTGCAAGCTGGCCACGGGTGGCGGCAAAACCACCGTCATGGCAATGCTCATCGCCTGGCACATTCTCAACAAAGCCGCTTATCCGCAGGACGCGCGCTTCACGAAAAATGTTTTCGTGATCGCTCCGGGCTTGACCGTGAAAAGCCGGCTGCAGGTGCTAGATCCATTGCGCGCTGAAAATTACTACGACGAATTTAATATCGTGCCCGACACGCTGCGCGAAATGCTGCGGCAGGGCCGCGTGCTGATTCACAACTGGCACGTGCTGAATTGGGAAACAGACACGCAGATCAAGAAGCGCCGCAGTGTCGATAAGCGCGGGGCTAAGAGCGATGAAGCCTACGTGCGCGAAGTCCTGGGACCGCTCGCGAACGCAACGAACATCCTGGTGATCAACGACGAAGCGCACCACGCCTGGCGTGTGAATCCGGAGTCGAAAAAAGCGAAGATCGACCGACAACTGATCGAAGAGGCAACGAAGTGGGTTGGCGGTCTGGATCGTATTGATCGAGCGCGAAAGATTCTTTGTTGCTATGACTTTTCGGCAACGCCGTTTGCCCCGAGCGGCAAGCAGTCAACGGAAGAGGCGTTATTTCCATGGGTCGTGAGCGATTTCGGATTAAACGACGCGATTGAGTCCGGTTTGGTCAAAACGCCGCGGATCGTTGTGCGCGATGACGCGTTGCCGGACGCGCGCACATATAAGTCAAAGCTCTATCACATCTACATGGATCCTGATGTGCGCGATGATCTGAACCGTCCTGCTCAGGAATCTGAGTCGCTTCCCGATCTGGTCACGAATGCTTATTACCTGCTCGGCAAAGATTGGCTGGAGACGAAAACGAGATGGGAGAAGGAGAAATCGAAAATACCGCCGGTCATGATCACCGTCGCGAACCGCACGGAAACCGCCGCGCGGATTAAGAACGCATTCGATAAAGGGAAGATTTTGATCGAAGAACTTTCTGACGCGAGCAAGACGCTGCATATCGATTCGAAAGTTTTGAGCGAAGCGGAATCCCGCGATGAAGAGGAAGAAAATATTCCGGTCGAAGAGAACAACGGCGAAGACGGCGCGGCAAAGTTGACCAAGAAACAGCAAGCCGAGTTACTGCGAAAAATGGTGGACACCGTCGGCCGCGTCGGACAACCCGGCGAGCAGATTCAGAACGTCATCTCCGTCGGGATGTTGTCCGAAGGCTGGGACGCAAAGACCGTGACCCACATCATGGGCTTACGCGCCTTTTCCAGTCAGCTCCTATGCGAGCAGGTCATCGGACGCGGGCTGCGTCGCACGTCGTATGAAACGGGCGAGGACGATTTGTTCCAACCCGAATACGTCAATGTCTTTGGAGTCCCCTTTTCTTTTCTCCCGCACGAAGGCGATGAGCGGCCGCGGCCGCCGACGCCGCCAAAGACACGGATCGAAGCATTGAAGGATCGCGAAGCGGAATTCGCGATTAGCTGGCCGAACATCATTCGAATTGATCGCGCGTATAAGCGAAAGCTTGTACTCGATTTGGAGACGATCGAACCGCTGCGACTCAATGCCGCGGACACGACGCAGCTTGCCGAACTAGCTCCGGTCGTGTCGGGTCAGCCGGACTTCAGCAAAATTTCCGAGATCGATCTGCAACGTCTGGCCGAACGCTTTCGCATGCAGAAGATCGTGTTTGAAGCAGCCCGCGATATTTACGATCGTATTAGTCCGTCGTGGCAAGGTGGGAAAGAAGACTTGCTCGCGCAACTGATTCGACTGGTCGAATCCTTCATCGCTTCGGGTAAGATCGACATCGACCCGCCGCTGTTCTACCAGGACGACTTGAAGCGGCGGCTGATGCTGACGCTGAACATGAGCAAGATCGTTCAGCACGTCTTCAGCAAGATTGTCCAAGACAGCAGCGAAGCGCTTGTGCCGGTTTTTAATCAGAACAAACCGATTCGCTCCACCTCGGAGATGTTGCCCTGGTATTCGGGCCGCCCTTGTGAGCCGACTAGAAAGTCGCACATCAATTTCGTGGTGCTCGATTCGACTTGGGAATCGAGCGATGCCTTTCATCTCGAGCGAAACGAGCAAGTGCAGTCCTGGGTGAAGAATGATCACCTTGGATTTGACATAATCTACATCTTCAAAGGTGTCGTGCATAAGTACTGGCCGGATTTTTTAATCCGCCTCCAATCGGGCGGGCACCTCGTGTTAGAAGTGAAAGGTGAGAACGACGCGCAGGCCAAAGCTAAGTACGCAGCCCTTGAGGAATGGGTGCAGGCCGTAAATCAGCATGGCGGGTTTGGAACCTGGAAGTCCACAATATCAATTTCGACGACCGATATTGGCGAGCAAATTGGAAAAGCGGTAGGCGCAACAAACAGCTCAACTTCCTCCAGCACGTCTTCACCGTCCTGAAGCAGCAGCAGAAGAAAGGCAGAAGGAAGAAGGTAGAATTAAAAAAGAGGCGGTGCCGGCGAATGCCTGCGCGGAAGTCTCGCGTTCTCTTTTTTCAGCGAACCTGATCAGGTCCCGGTTGTTTCTTTCTCTCCGGTGCTGCGGGCATGTTCCTCCGGCATGATGCCTTTTCCGTAACGTCGTGCGTAAACCTGGGTGAACTCCGCGCCGAAAAAGCAGATGAGCGCCGAGTAATAAATCCAGATCAGCAAGACGGCGAAAGAACCGGCCGCCCCAAACGCGCTACCGACCGCCGTCTGCCCCAGGTAAATGCTGATGATGTATTTGCCGGCGGTGAAAAGCGCGGCCGTGACTGCGGCGCCGATCCAGACGTGTTTCCAGATGATCTTCACATCAGGCAAATATTTGTAGATCATGGCGAAGAGAAGCGTGACCAGGAGAAATGAGGCGCCGATGTTCAGCGCCTGCCAGAGCGCGGGCATTCCCGGCATCCAATCGTTCAGATAATCCTGGAGTGCGCTCAAGACGGCGCTGATGACAAGCGAGACGAGCAAAAGAAAGCCGACACCAAGCGCGATGGCGAAAGAACGGAACCGATCGAGGAGCAATTTCAGAATCACGCCGCGTTTTGCTTCGGCTTTTACTCCCCAGACCTTGTTCAAAGCCGTCTGCAATTCAGCGAAAACAGCCGTCGCGCCCAATAGGAAAGTGATGACGCCGATGATGATCGCCGACAGACTTTTTCCAAAGCCGCTCGAGGCGTCGATCACCTGTTTGACGGCGTGGGCGCCATTTGGGCCAATCATCCGCTGCATTTCCGCGACGATTCTCTGCGTGGCGCTCTCGCGCGCGAGGAACAGGCTCGCTACGCCGACGGCGATGAGCAGCACGGGCGCGAGTGAGAAGATGGTGTAAAAGGCAAGCGACGCGGCGAAGCGAAAGGTGTCGTCCTTCCACCATTGGATGCAGGTGGATTTGAATACCTGCCAGATTTCGGCACCCGCTTTCATTGGCTCTTCATCGAGGGTATCGCCAGGCTTCCGTTCACTGGTTTTGTGTTGAGGCGGTTTCCTCCGGCGATGCGATAAACCAGCGCGCGATCAGAACATCGGTGGAGGAATGGGCAATCATGGAGATGGCGATGACAATCGCGAGCAGGTGAAAGAGATGCTCGGCATCGGGCACGCCGGCGTTCAGGAGCAGAAAGCCGTAGATGACGGAGGCGAACCCTTTCGGGCCGAACCAGGCAGCGGTGAGGCGTTCGCGCCAGGACAGCCGGCTGCCGGCGAGCGAGATGAGCAGTGCGAGCGGCCGCGCCAGCACGACGGCGAGCAGCGCGAAGGCATAGCCGGAGAGGCCGATGCCGATGAAATAATGCGGCGCGAGCATTGCCCCAAAAAGGAGCAGCGCCGCCAGTTTGAGCAGCTCGGCGATCAATTCGCCGAAGCGATGGAATTCGTCCCGCAAATCCGGCTCAACGCTGACGATGGTGACGCCGGCGGTGAAAGCAGCGAGAAAGATGTTGCCGTGAGTCAAAGCCGCGATGGAGAGCGTGAGCAAACCAAGCGCAAGCGCGAAGAGAGGCTCGTACGGTTTCGAGATGCCGAAGAGCCGGGTGCGATGGAGCCAGCAGATCGGCCACGGCACGATCACTCCGAGTGCGACGCCCCAGAGCAGTTCGCCCCCGAGCCGCAGCGGCGCCACTTCGCCATGTCCCACAATTGCCAGTAGCGCCAGGACAATGGGCAGGGCCAGCCCGTCATTGATCCCGCTTTCGACGTTAAGAAGAAAACGCAGGCGCGACGGAATTTCCTTTTTGCCGACAATAGCGGCCGCAAAGACCGGATCAGTCGGGCAAAGGATCGCGCCCACGAGAAAAGCGGAAAGCCACGGGATGCGGGCAAGCGTGTGCGCGAGAAAGGCGGTGCCGAAAAGCGTCAAAGGCAATCCGAGGAGCAAGGCGCGCCCCGGCAGCTTCCATGCGCTCGTGATATCATGAATGCTGGCGCGCATGCCATCGGTAAAGAGGACGCTGCAGAGGGCGAGCTCGGCGACAATTTGGATCGATGGATCGTGCGGCTCACTTGGGATGAGATTGAGCCCGCTGCGGCCGACGGCAAAGCCTGCGACAAGGAAGAGCACGGCAGTGGAAAGCACGCTGCGGTCGGACAGCTCCGAGAGCAGGATCGCCACCATCAGGACGACGGAGAAAATGAGAAGCGCGGTCATGAGAAGGCTTGGCTGGCTGGCAGATGAACTGTCTTGAACAGTTTGGCGCAGCCGTTAGTCCTGTCCTGGGACTGGACTCGTGTCATGAAGGCAAACTACTTCGCAAAAATCGGTCGACTCCCCAGATTTTGTTCAGTTCAGCGGGCGCTTTCATGCTTCAATCAGAACGAATCAGACTATCTCGCCCGTTCCCTTCGAGTACCACTCTGACTTCAGCATTCCGCTTCGGAAAAGTTTTCGCGCGCCGAGCGTGAAGCTGTTGTTCTGTGCAAAACGGCTCGGATCGACAAGGTCATGGGCGGGAATGGCGGCGCTTATCCGAAAAAATGTGTACATCAGGCGAAGCCAAATCCTGGCCCGGATTCGCGCGAAAGCTCGCCGGGGAATCGCGAAGTCGGCGAGGAGCCAGATTGCACCGGGTCGAGCTGCGGACGCCAGTCTGGCGACGATGGCTTCGATCTGTTTCGGCAAAAAACAATCGAGAAAGAAATGTGTCACGAGAAGATCGTAGAAGTCTGGCGGCTGGAAGTTGGAAATGTCCTGATGGAAAAACCGAACTTGTCTCAACGATGCCGGATGAAATTTCCGCACACGCGCGCGGGCTAGTTCCAACATTCGCGCGCTCGCATCCACGCAGTCGATGTCGATCCTGGGATGCAGGCGCAATAATTCGCAAAGGAAACGGCCATTGCCTTCGCCGGCGATCAGGACGCGGTTCGGCCGCGGAATTCGGCCGAGCCAGCAAACACGAGCGCGTTGCAAGGCACCGCCGAAGGCGACGGTTTCAAGAAGTCGATACCAGGGCGCGATCTGATCGAAACTCACAAGATTTTTTCAGCAAAGAAAAAGGCGAGTGGCGCGAGAAGAACCAGATCGGCCAGCGCACAACGCTCATCTCGCGTCAGAAGAGCAAAGTGAATCGCCGTTAGCGATAAGGCGCTCCCAGCGAGGCAGACTGCGAAGAACAAAAGGCTTTGCTCGAAAAGCGAGAGAGCGATTGCTCCCAGTGCAAGAAGGATCGGTAAGAGATGCGCCCAACTTGCGGCCCCTCGCCCGCGAGTGCCGATGGAATGCTTGTTCTGACTGCGATCAAGCTCGGCTTC
Organism: Chthoniobacterales bacterium; assembly: GCA_038200165.1. Lineage (GTDB taxonomy): Bacteria > Verrucomicrobiota > Verrucomicrobiia > Chthoniobacterales > UBA10450 > AV69. The sequence continues at coordinate 13,680 of JBBPYF010000032.1, forward strand.
CCACACTGCGATGCTGGTGCAATTGGCCGAGCAAAGACCGGCAAAGAGCAATATTGCCAGCGCAGTTGTCGGTTCTGCCAGGACATGTGACGGGAAGACGCAGACAGTTCCAGCCGCGAACAAAATCCCGATGATGATTTCTTTGCCCGGAATCGTTTCCCATATTTCGCTGCGGGCGTGGTTAATAACAAGATAACCTGCAACCAGCGTCCCAAGAAAAATTCCGTGGAGAAGCGTGGCGTATTCCAGTTGGGAACAGATCGCAAAATCCAGCGCCGCGATGACGATCAGCAGTAACCGCAGGGTGCTCCGATGTTGCGAGCAAAAGGCCTGTCTGGCGGATTTTTGCGAGTTGGATTTGAGCGCAGCAGAATCAGCCAGGCGATCGGCAAGATAAATCAGCCATGTCGTGAGAAAGAGTGCGGCGGCGTTTGTGCCACCGGCGCCGGTGTGGAGAGTTCGCGCGAAAAGCCATTGCCACGCGACCGCTACGAGCGACGCGTCGAGACCAAGTAAATTCAGCCAGATCAAGCAACGCCGCCCACTGGCGCCGCCGTTCGAGCGCGAATCATTTACGAGTCCGACAACGGCGACTGTATCAGGCGTAATCATCGTGCTTCCCATCCCCACATTGGCACGCCTGCCGATGTTAGTCAGACGCGGAGCAGATCTGGCAAACTACGTTGAATAGTGTGCGACAACCGTTAGTCATATGCTGGAACTCGCCCATGAAAACAAACTCCTTCGTAAAAATCGCATTGGCCGTCTGTCTGCTCTGCTCGCTTTCTTTTTCGGCCGCTTTCGCTCGCTCGGCTGATCCGGGTGGTCATACCAATCGCGGGGTGCGATACGCCCGAGACAAGAAGTACGACAAGGCAATCGAGGAGTTCACCAAGGCAATCAAGGCGCAGCCAAAAGATGCAAAAAATTACACCAATCGGGCGCAGGTTTATCAGCTCACCGGTAAGAGAAAAGAAGCCATCGCTGATTATGGCAAAGTCATCGAGCTGGATCCGAAAAACGCCGACGCCTACGCCAACAAGGGGTTGCTCGAGGTGCAGCAAACGAAGTACGACGCCGCGATCGGCGATCTTTCAAAGGCGCTGGAGCTGGACAAGAAGAACACCAGCGCGCTGCGTTATCGCGCCTACGCTTATCTGCAAAAACAACAGTGGGACAGGGCGGCGGCGGATTACAGCACGTTGATCGCGAAAATGCCCGACGACATCGAACTGCGCGATCGCCGCGCTTACATCTTTCGCAATATGAAGCGCTACGATCTGGCCATTTACGACCTGACCAAGGTAATCGACAAACGGCCGAATGATGCGGAAGCGTACCGGCGCCGCGCCTACACTTACCGGCTGGCCAAACAATTCGACAAGGCCGCGGATGATTTCCGCAAAGTGCTGGAGCTAAAGCCAGGTGATCCCGATGCCACTGCGCGCTTGAAATACGCAGAGTTCAAGCTGCGCCCAACACCGCCGCCGATTCCAACAAAGCCCATTCCGGCGAGCGCGGGTGAAGAAGCGGCCCGCAGAGCTGATGCCGAACGGGCCAAAGCCCGAGCCAGGCCGACACCGACCCCCGGCGGATAAAGCGTCAAGGCAACGCACTTCGCTTGCTCAGCGCGTCGCGGCCACCGTAGATGCACTTCGTCTCGGCGGGTCGGGATGCCACGGGTGCGCCGTTAGCATGACAAAAAAGCTGATGATGTAGGCGGGAATAATATACCAGCCGTGACGTAACCAGGCGCCGACGGAGCGCACTTCGCGATACATGTTTGAAATCGCTACCTCTGTGTACGGAGCCGCTTTGCCGAGGCGCTCGACCGTAGTACGCGTCCCAGCGATCTCAGACTACTGGCCGTGCGCGGCGACGCTATCGCCGGCTGGCGGCTTGCGGAAATAGATGAAGAGCAGCGTTCCGAAAAGGACGATGGCCGCTAGCATCCGAGATTCTTCGCAGGATGGAAGCGGCATTCCGCTCGCCAGTCTGCTCTGGTCGCATGGCATCAGCTTCGGTGGCGTGCTTTCGTTTGAAGGCATTCGAACCGGGCGAGGCTTCAAACGGCAAAGCTTGCCGATGTGAGATTCCCTTTTGATGACATCGTCGTGCGTTCGCCGCGGAGGAGGGTTTCTCTATTCGAAACAAAGCTTCTAACCATGACCTGCGATGCATGCAGCGTTCCGGCGTGGGTTGATCCCGCGTTTCCGGGGCGGTTTCTGAGGCATCATGCGACGTACCCGCTGCGGCTCGTGCACCGCCGTGAAAATTTAAGTGACATCAAGCTGGCGAACAACACGGCGCGCATCGGCGCAGACTAAGCGACGTGCGTGCTCTGCGAACCGACCGCGGTTGCGCATTCCGGCCTCATTGCCGGTGATACGCTTTCGCGGGGAGACTGTGCCCGCCCAGCTTTCCTGCACAGACTCCCGAGTTTGCTGCCGTGGGTCGAGGTGTGATCATCTGCGCCGTCCTCGCGCTGCTCTCGGTCTTCCGACCCATGCTCCCTTCTCGGAAACCGGCCGCGTCGCTGCGGCTGCGCAGATCATCACAGCGAGAAGCTCATCGCCAATGCTCGCACGCACGCGTGAATCGCTCCTCGATTGTATTGCTCGCCGGGCCGTAAAGAAGTTCTCTGGTTTGCAAGCAGAAATTTCGTGAGAGTTGTTCACAATAGTCTGGCAACTGACGTGCTTGGTTTCAAAGGCAGAACGCTCCCGCTGCGGTCAAGCGCAAATCCGGCATAACTCGCTTCGCTCAACCTTCGGCACTTATTCCGTTTTCCGCCTGACCTCCACTCCGCGTTCCGCGCGGAGGTGGTTATGGCTTTTCTTCCGAAAAGCGGTTGTTCTTTTTGCGCTAAATAGTTGATGTCTCCCGCGGCGATGGTCCCTGAGCGAGAACGGCGAGTCCGCCGCGTTCCTGATCTGCGACATGGCGTGCGTCTGATGCCGGAAAGAACCGCGAAGCTCGGCGCTGTTGAATTGACGATGCGGGAATTTCGCAGCCAGGAAGAGCAGCGCCGCAATCGTCGTTGTGCTGGAGAAACGAATCGCTCTCTGCGGCTACCCGATTGGTTGACTTCAGTTTTTCCATATTTGCTAAGACATGGAAGAATACGTTCGGAGCAGCCATATTCGGTCAATAGACGCATCGCTGCAGGAGAGCGATCCAGCGCCACTCTGAGGCGGCCAATTCCGAACCTGTCAAAAATTTTCGCAGGTCATCGGAGGACGCGGAAAGCCCCGCTGAGAACGCTGGAGAAAGGACGGCAACGCGTTGGCGAAGCGGGCCAAAAACCGGGTGTAGAGCGTTCGTGTCTGGAAAAATGCGCCAGACCAAGCGCGGCAAAAACTCAACTCCACACTCATATGACCAACGCTCAACTAAGAATCTGGTCACCGAAGCCGTCAGAAAGCGAAACCTTCGAGCACGCCCTCGCTCTTGCCGGCGAACATTTGGATCGCCTTTTCGAGTCCGTCTATTATCTGCGCCCGATCGAAGATTTCCGGAAGGAAGTATCTCAAACTCTCCCGAAGCGCGACACTCGACAGTTGATCGCAGCCTGCCAGATAAAAATCCGCCGCGAGTGAGCTTTGAAACCGCGGAGACTAAAAAAGCGGAAAAGTAGGAGCGCGGAATGCGTTACAAGACCAACGTCGCTCGGCAAATGTGGCGCCGACGCTATGCCCTCGGCTGGTCGCAATCGACATTCGCGGCCAAGCTGCAGATTGCCGGTTTCGACATCAGCCGCAGCGGTGTTTCCAAAATCGAAGCGCGCCTTTCCTACGTGGATGACAAAACGCTTCTTTACCTTGCCGAAGTCCTAAAGATCCCCGTGCAGGAACTCTTCCCGCCGCGCGCGCCAGGAAATCGCATCTTCGATTTCCTAGAGAAACCCGAGACGACGCGTTTCTAGCCGCCTTTGTATGACTACGGGAGTTCCAAAGTAGAGAAGCTGCATGTTGCGTGTCGAAATCCCAGATGATCTGCTCATTCGGGCGGTCAGTGACGCTGTCAAAAAACAGCTCACGCGAATCAATGATTTCAGCGGATATGTCGATCTCAAGGGAGCGTGCAGGTTTCTTTCGGTAAGCGAGTCGCAGTTCAAAGAGTGGCTGCGCCTCGGCTACATTCATCCTCGCAAACTAAGTTCGCATCTGGTGCGATATCGTCTTGAAGAACTCGCGGCCTTTATGGAGGAATTCCTGGTCAAAACTCGCGACTAAGCCGCTCGGCCAGGTGTCATCGTGAGTTTCTTGACCATGTTGGTATCAGGCAACACGGCGAACCAATCCGCGGCCTGCTTCTCCGTAACAAGCTCCCGATAATTTCGAAAGAGCATTGCCGGCGAATTACCCATTTCGAGAGCGACGCGCGCGGCATCCTTAATATCGGCAAGCCGATAGCTGGCGTAGCTGTGCCGCAACGCGTTTGGCTTCCATGCGAATTCAAAAGTCTCGTCACCTCTTTTGATGCCATTCTTACAATACCGCTGCCGTGCCTCGCAGAGCACGTCGTTACGCGTGTAACCGACCACGTGACCCGTTCTCTGCCGTAGCGGCAATAGCCAGGCTGCTAGCGTTGGTAACAGGGGAACAAGTCGACGCGAGGCTGTTTTTGCCTTCGACGCCGTAACCTCAATGAAGCCTTGCTCGAAACGAATTTCGCTCCAGTCGAGACGCATAATTTCCTGGCTCCGCAATCCAGCGAACGCTCCGATGGCAAAGAACGGCAGTAGTCTCCCCGGGGCGTGCGTGAGGAGCAATCGCAACTCCTGTGGTGTGTAAATTTCAATCGATCCCTCTCTTGCGTTTGCCGACCCGACGTCTTCGGCAGCGGTAGGCTCGTTCCGCGGCAGATATCGCTTGCTACGCGCGTAACGAAAAAGCTGGAGAACAGCGTTGCGGTAGTTATTGCGCGTGCGCCCGCTGACCTCGAGGCCGTTCAACCAGACCTCGATTTCGTGACTGCTGATCTGGTTAATACGAACCGGAAATGCGCCAGCGAATTTTCTCAATCTATATTTTCGATCCTCCAAATGAAAAAAACTGACTCCCTCTACGCGTTTCGAGGCAAGAAATTCTTCGACGACCTGGGGAACCGTCTTGGCAATTACTGGCTGAGTCTTGCCGTGTCCCGCTATCCACTCCTCGATGGCTCCGAGAAGCGAAATGCCAAACGGTGCGAGCCTATTTTTCGCCAAGCGATAATCTTCAACTTCGCTCAATGTCATCCGTTCTTCATGAGCGCGACCTGATGCGATCTGCGCGATGAGCTTGCGAGCCTCGATTTTTGCGGCGTCGAGCGACGTACGGGTAATTCGCTTCCGTTTTTTTCCTAGCAGGGTGTCGACACAAAAGCGTCCATCGGAGAACTGATAGATCGGAATCGAGACACGCCCATCCTTAACTTCGAAGCGTTTCGTTTTCACGACTCCAAACCTAAGCGTTTGTCACGTTTTTGTCACGCCGAATCTTTCGTCGAGCAAAAAAATGTCAACTTACCTATGAGAAATCAAAGCGACCCTAACGGGATTCGAACCCGTGTTACCGCCGTGAAAGGGCGGTGTCCTAGGCCACTGGACGATAGGGTCGAGAGAGCGGCAAATATCCGGAGGAGGTGTGCGCCTTGCAAGTCGCTTCGTCAGACAAGCGCATCAATCAGCTCGGCCGTTCGTTGCGTCGCGCCGCGATGCTGCGCGAGCAGTTCCGTGGCGCGCAATGCCAGCGTCTGGCGCAGCTCCGGCTCACGTAGAAGCCTGCCCGCGCATGAGACGAGCTCATTTGTGTTACGGACGCACAACGCCGCCTCCTCTTCCAACAGCTGATTGCTCAACCGCGCGAAATTCTCCATGTGCGGCCCGAAGATCACCGGCTTACCGGCCATGACCGCCTCCACCGGATTCTGGCCGCCGTGCGCAGTGATGCTTTTGCCAATGAAGACGATGGTGGCGACGCTGTACCAATCGGGCAGTTCGCCCGTGGTATCGATGAGCAAAACCTCGGCAGATTTCTCTCCGGCGCGACTTCGCCGGGTCACGCGCAGTCCGCGTGCGCCAAGGAGCGACTCGATTTCACCGGCACGTTCCGCATGACGCGGTGCGATGATGAGAAAGAGCGACGCGAACTCTTCCCGCAGCGCGAAGAACGCTTCCGCCAGGATTGCTTCTTCGCCGCGATGGGTGCTTCCGCCGAGCAGCACCGGTCGCGCGGCATCAATTGGAATCTGTTCAAGAAACCGGCGCGGCTCGAGCGCAGCGGCGCGGCTTTCTTCCGGATCGAATTTGATGTTGCCGACGACGTGGATGCGCTTCTCTGCCGCGCCGATGCGCCGCCATCGTGCGGCGTCCGCCGCGTCCGTCACGCAGAGCAGGCTCAGTTTGCGAAAAATCGGCGCGAGCAAAAAGTGAAAGCGCAGAAATTTTCCCTCCGAGCGGGTGGAGAGACGGGCGTTGGCAATCGCGACTGGAATCCTGCGGCGCTCGGCTTCGCTCACCAGGTTCGGCCAGACTTCCGCTTCGATGAGCACGATTTGCCGCGGCCTGATGATGCGAAGGGCACGACGCGTCACCGGTAAAAAATCGAGAGGGGTATACAGGACAGTCATCCAGGCGGGAGCGGATTTTTGCGCGAGCGCGTAGCCGGTCGAGGTGGTGGTGGTGAGCGCGCAATGCAGATCGGGACGGAGAGCGTGCCACTTCCGGGCGAGCTTGAGCGCGATCATCACTTCGCCCACACTGACGGCGTGCATCCAGACCGGCCGCTGGGCGCGCAGCCGCTCCCGTAATTCGCGGCGGTAAAAACCGAGCCGTTGCCCGAAGTTTTTCCGATAGCCGCCGCGCCGGAGCATCTTCAGGAAAAATCCCGGAAGAAAAAAGAGCAGGCCGAGCGGCCAAAGCAGATTGTAGAGCATCATCATCGCGCGTTGACCAGAAACAAGACTTCAGTTGCGCCGTAGTGTCGGGCACTCGTCAAGTTCCAGGCCGGATGCGCTGGCAGCTGCTCGCCCGGTCTCTTTTCCAGCACGAAGGTACCGCTGGGCGCAAGCAACTGCGGGACGATCGCATCGTTGAGCAGCAGGTCGGTGAAGCTTTCGCCGGACGCGGTTCGCTCATACGGCGGGTCGGCAAAGATGAGATCGAATTCTCCTGTCGCATTCCGCAGAAACGCGAACACCTCCTGCACGCGCACTTTTGCTTGGAGACGCGAGGTGGCAAGGTTGCGCTCAATCGCGCGGGCCGCTTCGCGATCCGATTCGACGAATACCGCCGAGGCCGCGCCCCGGCTCAAGGCTTCAATGCCAAGTCCACCCGCGCCGGCGAAAAGATCGAGCACGCGCGCGCCGATGACAGCATGGCCGAGGCTGGAGAAGATGGCAGCCTTCACCCGGTCCATCGTCGGCCGCACTCCGCGCCGCGGAACAGTCAGCCGCAATCCACCGGCGCTGCCCGCGATCACTCTCACGGTGCCGGCGCGGGTGTAGAGGCGCTTGTGTCAAGCGCCGGCGGTGTTAGCGGAGGAAGCGACGGAGCCGGTGAAAAGACAGTGGGTTGTGGCATTGCCGACGGCACGGATGTGGCCGCCGGTGAGGCAGATGACTGAGGCGGCGCGACATTCTTCTTCTTCTTGCCTTTGCCGCGGCCAAAAAGCGCGTCGATCACTCCGCCGATGTTCTTCACGTCCAGACCGACCGCGCGTTCCATCAGGTCGGTCTTGGGCTTCTCCAGTGTTCCACCGATGTGAAACGGCAGACTGTATTCTCCCGGTTGACCGGTGGCGGCGAAATTCTCGCGGATGGCGCGGAAGAGCTGGGCGCGGATTTTGTCGTTAATCGTGAGGGTCGCATCGAGTGCGAGTTTACCGTTTAATGCGACGGTGCCAGCAGCGTTCAGACGCAGGTTAGGCGAACGCAGAAGCAGCTGGTCGATGAGGACCGAGTTGCCGGCGAGACGGTAGCGCGCCTCCGCCTGTTGCAAATCCAATTGCGTCAACTCTTCGATCTGCAACACCTGGCCGATAGCGACGAGCAGCGCGAATTGCTGCACGTGTCCGCCGTGCAACTCGATCGTGCCCGTGCCGGTGAGCGCCTCTGCGTCTCCCAGTTCACCGGTTGCTTCAAGTGCGCCTTCCAAAACGCCGCGCACCGTGTCTTTGCTTCCGCCCGCTTGCGTGACCAGCTCGTCCGCCTGCACCCGGGCAAAATGGGCCTGCACGCTGAATGGCGAATTCTTCGTCTCCGTTTGCATCGTGAAATCGCCCTGCAGCTCGCCTTTGGCGACTCGCGCTTTGATGTCGGAAAGCGCGAGCATGTCCGGGTCATAGCGAAGATCCGCCTGCAAATTCTCCAGAAACACGCGATCGCGAAGTGCGATTTTCGCAACGCGAGTCTCGCCCCGCAGCGAACTCGCCTCGCGCACGGCCGATGAAAACTCTACGCCATCAAACAGGGCGACGTTGTGATTCGCCCGATCGAGAAAGTGGAAACTGCCATCGGTCATCTTCACCCGTTTTATCTCCGGCTCCGGGATTTCCAGTCCGCGCGAGGGAGCGCGCACGGCGGGCGGTGCGGGCGGAAGACTAGGTGCGGGTGGCGCCGGCGAACTTGGCCTCCTCACCACGTGCTGATCACTCGGCTGCGAAGGCACGCGCCATTTGCCCGATTCGTTCTGCGACCAGTTCACCTGCGGCTTGATCAAAGCCACTTCCTTAATCACGAGCGGTCCGCGAAAAATCGAACGAAACCGCACATGCAGCCGGAGACTGTTCGCGGCGAGAAATGGCGGCGCGGCGGCGGGGTTGGTTTGTGAGATGGTCAGGCCGCTCAATGTCAATCCGCCCCATGGCGTCACGCTGATGCGCTGGATGCGCAGTGGCAGGTCGAGCCGCTGGCTGAGTTCCTGCTGAATGCGTTCTTGTGTGCCCTGCGATTGCACATAGAGATTCACCGCCAGCAGGACCGCGGCAAAGCAGGCTACAGCTGCGGCGAGAAGCCACCCGATGATGCGCCTGGCGCGAAGCATTCCGGGAAGTTTAGCGAGCGCCTCCAGTGAGAAAAGCACCGGTGCAAAATACATTTGTCATTCTTAATCCCGCCGCGCGCAGCGAGCGCGCCCGGCGCTGGCGCACGCGTGTGGAGCAGCTCGCACGCGGCGCAGTGCTGTGCGCGACTTCCTGCATCGGTGAAGCGGAAACGCTCGCGCGTCGCGCCGCACTGGAAGGCTACGAAAAAATCGTGGCCGCGGGTGGGGACGGCACCATCAACGAGGTGGTCAATGGTCTCGCTGGAACCGATGCCGCGCTGGGTCTGTTGCCCATCGGGACCGTTAATGTCTTCGCTACTGAGCTGCAATTGCCTGCGACGCGACTGGAGGAGTGCTGGAAAATCATTTGCGCTGGCCGCACGCGCTCGATCGATCTGCCGAACGCGAACGGAAAACATTTCGTGCAGCTCGCCGGCATCGGTCTCGACGCACAGGCGGTAAAGGAGACGAGCGCAAGGTTCAAGCGCAGCTTTGGCCCGCTCAGCTACCTCATCTCCGCCGCGCAAATCGCCTCGCGTCCACCCCCCCGTCTCCTCATCGAATCGGAAAATGCCGTTACCCGCGAAGGTTCATTTGTTCTTATCGGCAATGGCCGCCTTTACGGCGGACGATTCCCATTTTTCAAGCGCGCGCTCATTGACGACGGCCTGCTCGACGTTCTCGTCTTCAAACGCATTGGTTACTTCGATATCATTCGCTATCTGCAGGACGTGATCTTCAGCGATTCCATCGATTTGCCCGAAATAGAATATTTCCAGACCGCGCGCCTCCGCGTTTCCTCGCCAGAGCACGTGCTGGTGGAAGTGGATGGCGAATTGATTGGGCAATGTCCGGTCGAGTTCCGCATGAGCGAGCGCCGCTTGCGTGTGCTCGCGCCGTTGTAGCTGCCCCGAAAACTTTCGGGGCAGAAGGCACTTCGAACGAAAAAAATTCGGCAGAGCAGGTGCAGAAACATCGACAGCGCAAAGCGAGTGCGATACTCTCGTTTCATGCGTCTGTCCGGGCGAAAGACATCGCGCTTCACGCGTTCGTGGTCGCCGGCGCAGCGCATCGTTTTGCTCACGCTCCTGAGCGTGAATGGCGCCGCCTTTGTTGCGCAGCTCATCCTCACCGCCTGGGACCGCGCCTTCGTCCTCGACTATCTGGCGCTGAGCGATGGCGGCGTCTCGCAGGCCTACGCCTGGCAATTCTTCACCGCTCTTTTCCTGCACAACAGCGTCTGGCATTTCGGCGCCAACATGCTCGTGCTCTACTTCGTCGGCCGCGACGTCGAAGCCATTCTCGGCCAGCGCCAATTCCTCTTCCTCTATTTCTTCGGCGCGTTTAGCGGCGAGCTCGGCCATCTCTTTCTCATGCCGCGCGACTGCGCCCTCTTCGCTGGCGGCGGCGGCGTCGCTGCTGTCTTTATCGCCTACGCAACGATCTTGCCCGAGCTGGAAATGACGACGCTGCTTCTCTTCATGGTGCCGGTGCGGCTGAAGATGCGCCGTCTGGCGCAGATCACGCTCGTCGGCGCCGGCGCGCTGCTCATTTTCGATCGCACCGGCAGCGTCGGACACAGCGCATTCCTCGGGGGAGCGGCCGCGGGATGGTTGTATGCGCACGTGCTGGGCTTCGGACGCACTTCGTTCGTGCAACGCGCGCTGCACAAACGCCGCACTGAAACCGAACGCCTCCGCACCCTGAGCGCGGAGCAATTTGTGGCGCAGGAAATCGATCCGGTGCTGGAGAAAATTTCCCGCCGCGGCATCGACAGCCTCAGTCGCCGCGAGCGCCGTCTCCTCGCTCAGGCGCGCGAGAAAATGCTGGCCCAAAGCGACGCCTGATCCTCGCGCAGCTCTTCATCCGACGCCATCTTGCGCGCGATGAGTTCGCAAGAGCGCTGGATCAAAGAGAAAGCGGACGCTTCGCTCAATCCCGAGCAGGTTAGCCGCGCGCTCGAGACGCTGGCCGCGCAGTGGCCCGGCTCGCTCGAGAAATTCCTGCGCGGATTTCCCATCGGCGTCGATGGACTGATTCACCTCCTCGCCGTCTCCACCATTTGCGCGGAACGTTTGCAGCGCGACCCCGAGTTGCTCCACTGGCTGGCGCAACCGGACGTCTGCGCGTCGGATCGCGGCCCGCGTCGCATGCTGGCCGAGTTGCACGCGAGCACGACCGATCTCGCGCGCGATAATTTCCTCGCCTTGCGCCAGTGGAAAGCGCGCGAGATGACGCGCATCGCATTGCGTGAAGTCGCGGGCGTCGCATCGCTGGAGGAAACGACAGCGGAACTTTCCTGTCTCGCCGCAGTTTGTCTCACCACGGTTTATCAGCAGGCCAACGCGACGCTGCGCGCGCGTTACGGCGCGCCCACGACCGGGTTCACTGCTCTCGGTCTCGGTAAACTCGGCGGCCGCGAGCTCAACCACAGCTCCGACATTGACCTCATTTTTCTCTACGGCGAAGAGGGCCACGTCTCACCGCGACTGACAATTCACGAATGGCACAACCGCCTGGCCGAGGAAATCCTCAAGGCATTTTCACCGCGCCAGCCATCGCTCTGGCGCGTTGATCTGCGCCTGCGTCCCGAAGGGAGCGCCGGCCCGCTCACCCGCTCGCTCGAAAGCATGGAAAATTATTACGCCGGCTTTGGCGAAACGTGGGAACGCTTTGCCCTCATGAAAGCGCGGCGCGTCTGCGGCAGCGAAGAGCTCGCCTACGAATTTCTGCGGCAACATCAGCCGTTCATTTTCCCGCGCAGTCCCACGCCGGAATTGCTCGGCGAAGTCGCGGCCATCAAACACCGCATCGAACGCGAAGTCCCCGTCGACCAGCTCAACGTCAAGCTCGGCGCCGGCGGCATTCGCGAGATCGAGTTCATCGTGCAAACGCTGCAATTCATTCACGGCGCGCAACATCCGTTTCTCCAGGAGGCGTCCACCTTGAAAGCGCTCAGCGCCATCGCGCAGCTCGAGCTTCTGCCCCCAGCCGAGTCGCGCACGCTTGATCGGGCTTACCGTTTGCTGCGCCGCATCGAACACCGGCTGCAGATCGAAGCCGAACGCCAGACTCATTCCGTTCCGGAGGATGCGGTCAAACGTGAACGTCTCGCCCGCACCCTCGACTTCGCTTCGACCGATGATTTCCTGCGCGAGTTGCGAGCTGCCAACGAGCAGGTGCGCGAGATTTTCCATCGTCTGGTGGCTTCGGGAACTCCCGCGGCCTCGGTTGATTTGCGAATGTTTTCCGACGCGGCACGCGCCACTCGCGCCTTTAATGAGCTCGCTCGCGGTTCGTCGTCATTCCATGTTGCGCCGCGCACCCGCCAGATCTTTGGAAGACTTCGTCCGCTCTTGCTGGAGGAATTGAGCCGATGCCCCGATCCTGACGCGACGCTCACCGCCGTTGTCCGGTTCGTGGAAGCCTTCGGCCTACGCAGTCTGCTCTTCGAGCTGCTCGCGACGAACCCGAAGCTACTCGAGTTGCTCGTCCAGACGTTCGATGCCAGCACGGCGGCGACGCAGACACTCATTCGCCGGCCGCAATTGCTCGAGGAAATTACTCGCGGCGCTGATCTCGGCCGCGCCCTGTCGCTGGCGGAGCATCACGCTGCACTCGCTCCCTTCGTCGAGCGGCGCGATCTGCATGCCATCCGCGCTTACCGCCAAACGCAGCTTTTGCGCATTACCATGCGCGATGTGATCGGCATCGCGCCGGAGCTTTTTGCCGAGCTCAGCGCGCTCGCCGAAGCCTGCCTGCTCGCTGCGATCGATGGAGTCGGCGCGCATGATCTCACCGTCATCGCGATGGGAAAATTTGGCGGACGCGAGCTGACCTACGGGTCCGATCTCGACCTCATGTTCGTGGGTGATGATTACCGCGGCGCGCAGAATCTCATCAACGCGCTCGCGGCGCCGCATCACGAAGGTGTGCTCGCTTCCGTCGATTTGCGGCTGCGGCCAGAGGGGGAAAAAGGACCATTGGTTGCCTCGCTCGAAGCTTTCGAAACGTATTACCGAAACCGCGCGCAGATTTGGGAAGTCCAGGCGCTGACGAGGGCACGACCGGTTGCCGGTCCGCAGCAAAGTCAGTTCGGCGACATTGCCCACGCGGCGTGGTCGAGCGCCGGGCGCGATCCGCAGTTGTTCGGCAAAATCGAGGCGATGCTCGCGCGCATTCGCAGGGAGCGCGGCAGCGGGAATGACGCGCTCGATTTCAAAACGGGCCGCGGCGGAATCGTCGAAGCCGAGTTTCTCGTGCAGGCGTTGCAAATGCGCGATGACGTGCGCGAACCCTCGATGCTTCGCGCGCTCGACCGCTTGCGCATTCCTGGTGGGCCGGCGCTGAAGCGCGCCTACGAATTCCTTCGTCGCATCGAGACGGCTCTGCGGCGCCGATCAAATACTGCCATCTCCAGTCTGCCGGCAGATGTAACCGAGCGCGAACAGCTCGCACGCCGGATGCATCTGGAGGATCGAGGCGAGCTAGAAACAGCGTGCGCCGGTGCGCGCGCGAAGATTCACATGATTTTCGAAAGCTATTTTCGAGCTTAGTGAAACCCGAGCGCGTGCGCCGCAGCACGGAGCACGAGCAGACTGACGATGATGCCGGCCGCGACGACGATAACCAGCATTACCAGCACGGCGATGACGAACACCCAGTCGGACGGACGCGGGCGGCGGACGCCGGTGCCTGAGCGAGGAGCAGTTCGTAATTGCGCTTATTCGATTTGAACCAAAACGAAAATGCGTCGCCCACGCCAGGGATGATCCCGACAAGCTCGTTGATGAGAATATTGAGCGACATGCGCGCGAGCAGGATTTTCGGTAAGCCGCGGCGCTCCGCCTGGATCAAAACGAGCGCGGAAACCGCGGCCGAGGCGGTGTCACCAATGCCGGGGATCAGCCCGATTAGTGGATCAAGGCCAAATTTCCATCGCGTGTTCGGCAGGCCGATGAGCTCATCCATCACCACTGCGACCCAGCGAAAAAGCGGCTCGAGCGAAGCGCGCCGCCGTTTTTCCTCCGGTGGGAGAACCTCCCACTGGTAGATTTTAGATTCTCGATCTTCGATTTTCGATTTCATCAGGCGGGTCGTTTCTGCCCAATCGGAAATCGCCAATCGGAAATCGAAAATTCCCTTACCCGGGGATGCCTTTCAGCATCTCGGCGTTGGTCGGGAATTTCTTTACGAACATTAGCAGCCGCTCGATCGCTTCACCCGGTTTGTGTCCCGCCAGACCCCGCCGGATCAGATTAATCTTCTCTAGCTCCCATGGCTGGAGGAGCAATTCTTCCCGGCGCGTGCCGGAAAGGAAAATATCGACCGCGGGATAAATGCGCTGGTCGCTGATCTTGCGATCGAGCACCAGTTCCATATTCCCCGTGCCTTTGAATTCCTGAAAGATCAGTTCGTCCATGCGGCTGCCGGTCTCGATCAAGGCCGTCGCCACAATTGTGAGCGAGCCTGCCTCCTCCGTGTTGCGTGCGGCGGCAAAAATCTTCCGCGGCGTTTCCATGGCGCGCGCATCGATGCCGCCGCTCATGGTGCGTCCACCGCCGCTCATCGCGTTGTTAAAGGCCCGCGCGGTGCGCGTGATCGAGTCGAGCAAAATGAAAACATTCTCGCCTGCTTCGACCAGCCGCTTTGCGCGCTCGATCGCCAGCTGCGCGATGCGGGTGTGGCTTTTGATATCGCTGTCATTCGAACTGGCCATGATCTCTGTCTTCGGATGCGAACGCCGAAAATCCGTCACTTCTTCAGGTCGTTCGTCGACGAGCAGAATGATCACGCGCATCTCCGGATGATTCTTCACCACCGCGTCCGAGATGTGATGCAGCAGCGTCGTCTTGCCGGTGCGCGGCGGCGCCACGATCAGCCCGCGCTGACCCATGCCAAGCGGCGTCATCAAATCCATGATCCGCGTGGTGTAACGATCCGGCACCGTCTCAAGCTTGATCCGCTTGTTCGGATTGATCGTGGTCAGCTCCTCGAACGGACGCAACCCGTTATATTTCGGCGGCTCGTCGTTATTGATCTTGAGCAGCTTGGTTAATTGCGGGCCGCGATTTCCCCGCCGCGTTTCGCCGTAAATCCACATGCCGTCGCGCAGCCCGAAGCGGCGCACAATTTCCGGCGTGACAAAAATATCCTGCGGCGCCTGGACGAAGTTGCGTTTGGCGTCGCGCAAAAAACCGAAACCTTTGCCCGAAATCTCGATGATTCCGTCACCGAGCTCCGGCTCGCCCTGTTCGGCCCCTTCGCCTTCCACGGTCACGCCATTCTCCGCCGTCTCCGGCTGTTGCTCGGCCGGTGCATCATTGTTGTAGCCGCCGCCGCCGCCACCGCTGTAACGATCGTTCGAGTATTCGGAATTAAATCCGCCGCGCCGCCGCGGAAATCTTCGGCGCGGGCGGCGGTGCCGTTCGCGTTCAGGCCGCGGCTGTGCCTCTGGCTGCGATGCAGTTTCCGGCCGTGCTTCAGTGGTTTCAGCCGGCTGGCTTTGATTTTCGTCGCTCATATTATGTGACGCGGCCCGCAGAAAGGCACGCTGGATCTTTCTTACGCCGGCAATTTTGCCAGCACTTGCTCAGGGATTTCCAAATTTGAATAGACATTCTGCACGTCATCGTCGTCTTCGAGCGCGTCGCACAAGCGCAAAACCTGTTGCGCCACGCCCTCGTCGCCGACCGTAATTGTCGTATCGGGAATGAAGGTAAACTTTTGGCTCTCGGGGGTGACGCCTGCGTTTTTGAGCGCCTCAGCTACAGCGTAGAGCTGATCGGGAGCAGTAGTAACAAGATACACATCCTCCTCGCTTGTCAACTCCTCGGCGCCCGTTTCCAGCACCAGCTCCAGCAGCTTGTCTTCCTCAATGGAGGAGCGTGGCACCCCGATCTGCCCCTTGCGGTGGAACATGTAGGAGACACTTCCGCTCGAGGCCAGGTTGCCGTGATTCTTCGCAAAAAGGCTGCGCACTTCCGCCGCGGTCCGGTTCTTATTGTCCGTCGCCGCTTCCACGATCAATGCCACCCCGCCCGGCGCGTAGCCTTCGTAGATGATCTCGTCGAAATGCGCGGCCTCGCTCCCTTCGCCCGTCCCGCGTTTGATCGCGCGCTCGATATTATCATTCGGCATACTGACCGAGCGCGCAGCCAGGATCGCGCTGCGCAAACGTGGATTGCCATTCGGATCGCCACCGCCGCTCTTCGCCGCAATCGTGATCTCCTTGGAAAGCTTGGAGAAAATCTTGCCGCGCTTGGCGTCGATCGCGCCCTTGAAGCGTTTAACCTTCGACCACTTGCTATGTCCCGCCATAATCGTGCGGCGTAGTTACGTCGCGATAGTCGCCTGGCCAGATTAACCGCTGATTCGGGAACGGGCGCGCCTCGAAAGAATCTACCGAGGAGGCGGACTAACTTTTCAAATTCAACCGCACTCCGCCGATTCTGTCAACATGGCAGTGACAGAAAAGCGCTCACCGCACGCCGGTATCAACCTCTAAATCGACCCGAACTGTTTGATTCGGTAGAACGGTGAAAGGCCGTGGAGTCGCTCGAGCGTGTTTACGCTCACGCCTCGCTACATCCAAAACGTAATCTCCTGCCGGCAGATTCGCGCGATAATTCCCGTCCGGTCCGGCGGCGATGCGCGCAATTTCCTTATCTCCGTCACGGCTGCGAATCACCAGTGGATATTCCGCGAAGTTGTCGGCGGTGGCTTTTTCCGGTGTGCCGTGCTCTGCCAGCTCGACTTCCTTGAACGAAAGAATCTTGAGATGTCCCACCATGACTCCGGTCGCGAGATCATTTGCATTCGTACTCGCGACCGCCACCAGAAAACCCGAGCAAACGATAAGCTTCCTGATTGACAACGGTCTATGATTTCGAGCGGGGCAGATTTCGCTCTGCCCCGCTCAAAAAAATCGCAAAACTTACGGCAAGGTCAGTTTCCAGGCGCTGCGGCCATGAGTGGCGGCATAAAGCACACGCGCTTGGGAATTGATTGTGAGACCCGCTACTTCCACCATGGGCAAGCCCGTGCCGGCGACCGTCCACGAAGTCGCGCCGTGCGCCAGGCGCAAAACACCGAAATCGGTGGAAGCGTAGAGGTCGCGGTTGAGATCATCGCGAACCAGATCAGTAACCGGTAGATCGCCCATTGGTCCGGTGTCGCCATCGAGATTTGTCCACACCGCTTTGCCCTGGTTCGGATTATAAGTCACCTCGAAAACGTGACCGGGACGATTAGGTGTATTCGCGTTATAGCCGGAGTAAGAAAGCCAGGCGTGATTCGGATTTGCCGGATCGATGGAGATCGAGCTGACAAAACGTGCGGGATTGTTGCTGTCCAGCGGATCCAGGCGCGTGAAGGTAACCGAAGAGGGATCGGCATTGCTCGCATTCTTCGAAATAAAGACGCGTCCCGTTCCCGTAGCGACCCAGAGTGTTCCCGTATCGGACTTGGCGCGCTCGATGGCGGCCACAGCGCCACCGATCCGTCCTCCGTAAAGATGGGAAGTGAGGTCGGTTTTGTTTTTGGGACCGACTGGGACGAAATCGCCGCAACCCGGCTGAACGGCTGAGGTGGTAAACTCAGGGCAGTTTGCTTCCAGGTACGCCTTGTTACCGCCCCAGTCTTGCGTCCGCCAGACGCTGAACGACCCTTGGAAGATTGAGCCTGCCATTGCCGGATTTGGATCGGCGATAATCGGCGGGTAAAAGTAGGAAGATTCCGGACTGGAAAGAATCGGGGCCGATATGATTACCCATTTTGAGGGATCACCGTCGCGGAAATTCGCGTCGTTTGCCTGGCCGACAAATGTGTTAAAGCGGACCGAGGAATTGTTGGCTTTGAATCCGGACTGGCCGCCGTCGCCGTAAATAATTTGCGGCCAAATGACGGCCGAACCGACACTCTCGAAGGTGCCGTTGTCCTGAGTTCCACCCTGCAAATGCGTCGCATCATCGGGTGCGAGCGAGAGGCTCTGGAATTGAAGTGTCGAGAGACCCTTGTTGAGATTGAAGAGGAACCTCGGGACGCGAGAAAGAAGCTGCTGGCAAACGATGAGATCGTCGCTGCTCAATTCACGCCCGGAACATTGCCCCGAGATGTCAGCGAACTTGCCATCGGATCGGACAAGCCCGCCGTCCGAACCAAAGATGTACGATTCTGTGCCGGGAACCCGGACGATCGCGTGTGAATCCGGGTGCATGCCATTGGGCGCCACCGGATTTGGCTGGCAACAGCTTCCGGCGGGAGTGGGATTTGTCGTCGCGTCCCACGTCATGTCGGTGAAACTTAAGCCGCCGTTGGTGGAATAGATGAAGGCACGGCCGTTGCTGCGATTGCCGTAATGTTCGTAATCATATGCGCCACCCAGGAAAACGGTGTTGGGGCTGCCGGGCGGTGAGTAAACCACGTTGTCGTACCAACATTGACCTCGGCAATAGCCGGCATTCTCGAGCGTGGTCAGATCGTTGAAAGAAGGCTTGCCGCTCTCCACCAGGTTGCTTCGGAAAAACCGCGCGGTAAATGTGCCATTATCGCCCGCGCCAAGATACAT
>JBBPYF010000033.1:0-22181 GCA_038200165.1 Chthoniobacterales bacterium
CGAGATCGAGCAGCGCGCCGGTCGAGGAAATTCCTTCGTTATACATGATGTCGAACTCGGCTTCGGTGAACGGCGGAGCCACCTTGTTTTTCACCACTTTGATGCGGGTGCGATTGCCAGTAACGACGCCGTCAGTCTGTTTGATCGCGCCGATGCGGCGGATGTCGCAGCGCACGCTCGCGTAAAATTTCAGCGCTTTACCGCCGGGCGTCGTTTCCGGATTGCCGAACATGACGCCGATCTTCTCGCGGATTTGATTTGTGAAAATGCAGCAGGTGCGCGCTTTGGAAATCAGCGACGTGAGTTTGCGCAAGGCCGCGCTCATCAGCCGCGCCTGCGCGCCCACCGTGGTGTCGCCGATCTCGCCTTCGAGCTCAGCTTTCGTCACCAGCGCCGCGACGGAATCGAGAACGATGACATCGAGCGCGTTCGAGCGCACGAGTGTCTCGCAAATGCGGAGTGCTTCCTCGCCCGAACTCGGCTGTGAGACGAGAAGATCGTCGAGGTTGACCCCGAGCTTGCGCGCATATTGCGGATCAAGCGCATGCTCGACGTCGATGAAGGCCGCGAGCCCGCCGCGCTTCTGCGCCTGCGCGATCACCGTCAACGTCAGCGTCGTCTTTCCCGATGACTCCGGGCCAAAGACTTCGACCACGCGCCCGCGCGGAAATCCGCCCACGCCAAGTGCGCGGTCGATTAAAATGTTGCCCGTCGGAATGACATCAATGTCGACGATTTTCTCGCCGCCCAAGCGCATGATCGCCCCATCGCCGTAATCCTTCGCGATCTGCTGAATGGCAAGGTCGAGATTTTTGTCGCGCGCGGCATTCAGCTTGTCGATGGAGGGCTTCTCTTCGGTTTTGGCGGGCATAGTTGCGAAGCTGTATTAAGACGCCGGAGCAACATCGCCAAGAAAAAACAATCACAGCTTAGCGGCGACGCTGTGGCAATCCGTAACTCAGCCTTCCAGGCTGATGCGTCGGGCAGGCTTCCAGCCTGCCAGTTTTACATTCTGTCGCGGCACTGTCGGGGCACTGAACCGCCAGGCTGGAAGCCCGGTGGCAGATCAGGCTGGAAGCCTGACTTACGTCGCCGCCGTTTCTCGAAGCGCTGGCAGGTCGTGCAAAGCAAAAGGCCGCGCACCTGTGCGATGCACGGCCTTGCAATTTTCTCTGCGAATGAAGTTACTCGACCGCGATCTTGCGCGGCTTCACCTGCTCCGCTTTCGGCAGCGTGAGGGTGAGAACGCCTTGCTCGATCTTCGCCGCGATCTTGCCCGTGTCGATGCTCGGGTCGAGCTCGAAAGCGCGCCGGAAATTCTCCAAACGCGACTCGCGATGGATGAGCGTGCCTTCCACCGCCGGCAGCGAACGCCGGCCGGTGATGGTCATCTCGTTGTTCTCCACCGCAATGTCGAGGCCTTCCTTGTTTACACCCGGCATCTCGACCTTGAGGATGTAATTGTCGCCATCCTCCGCCACGCTCGCAGCCGGCATGACGAACTGCTCCTGCCGCTGCTGAACGCCGTTGCGATTTTCGCGAACCAATGTGTTCATGTTAATCGTGTCCTTTCCGTTTTTACTCGACGTTGACCTGGATCTGCTTCGGCTTGGCTTCCTCGGCTTTCGGCAGAGTCACCGTGAGAATGCCGTCGCGATAGCTCGCCGTCACTTTGCTCGCGTCCACCATCGTGGGCAGCGAGACGCTGCGGCGGAACTTCCCTACATACCGCTCCGTGCGCTCGGCTTTGTCCGCCTCGCCAGTTTCGGACTTGCGCTCGCCCGCGATGGTCAGCATCCCGTCATGCAGGGAGATTTCGATGTCTTCCTTGCGCATGCCGGGCAGCTCGACGCGCGCGATCACGTTGTCGTTGTTCTGATAGATGTCGAGCGCGGGAGACCAACCGCTGAAGAGCTGCGTCTGGCGCTGAAAGTTCGACCAGAACGGCAGCTCGAAAAGCGAGTCGAGCTCGTCGCGCAGATTGCTCCAGCGATCGAATCCCGTCGGGGCTGAAGTCGCCGGACTTTGATAACGAATGATGCTCATATGTGTGAATTCCCTTTCGTTGAAATTGTTGCATGAGCTTCTACAGCTTCAGAAATGCCAATGCTCGGTCACAGATGTAAGCTACTGGCTGGTTATTGTTGTATGTTTACATGTCATGTGGCAGCCTTTTTACCAGCGACATTATTGCTCGGGTTCATCGATTGTTATGCAGTCAAATAGCGACAGATTTGCACGGAATACAGCCATCTCGCCTGTGCCCGCGGGCGTCTCGCCTGCCCATCTGGACCAGCCGAGACGCCCGGTCGCCGCACAGGCGAGGACGCCTGTGCTCCTGCTTGCCCGATCGTCCCAGGCGCAACTAGAATCGGTTGTGATCGAGGTAAGTCCCGACGAAAAATTCATGCGAGCTGCGCTCGCTCAGGCGCGAAAAGCAATCGGTCTGACCAGCCCCAACCCCGCCGTCGGCGCAATCCTGGTTCGAGAGAATCGCATCATCGCGCGCGGCTTTCACCGCAGCGCCGGCGAGGTGCATGCCGAAGTCGATTGTCTGCGGAAAGTCGCGGATACGCGCTCGGCTACTCTTTACGTCACGCTCGAGCCGTGCTCGACCCATGGTCGCAGCCCACCATGCGTTGATTACATCATCGAGCGCGGAATTCAGCGCATCGTGATTGGCGCGACCGATCCAAATCCGAAGCATCGCGGGCGCGGCATCGAGCTCTTGCGCGATGCCGGCATTGAGGTGAGCACCGGCGTTCTCGAAACCGAGTGCGCGCAGCTCAACGAAGCATTCAACAAATGGATCGGCACGCGCGAGCCGTTCGTTATCGCCAAGTGCGCCATGAGCCTGGACGGACGATTGACTCGGCCAGCCGGTGAATCACGCTGGCTCAGCTCGCCTGCCGCGCGCGCGCATGCACGGCGGTTGCGGGCAGAGGTCGACGCCATTCTCGTCGGGGCCGAGACAATCCGGCAGGACAATCCGCGATTGACGACGCGTGCTGGAGGCAAACAGCCATGGCGCGTGGTGCTGACCCACTCGGGTCGGCTGCCGAAAAACGCGACGATTTTTCGTGATGTGCACCGAGAGCGCACGCTCGTTTGTCGCGGTGACTCATTGCGCGCGGTGCTGCGCGATTTGGGGCAGCGCGAAGTGCTGAGTGTGTTAATCGAAGGCGGAGGCGAGATTCTGAGTGAAGCGCTCGATTACCGGCTCATCGATAAGTTCCAAATCTACATCACTCCTCTTTTTACCGGCGGCAACGTGCTCGCGTTCGGCGGAAAGGGCGCCGCCTCCACCGCTGAGAGCCTGAAACTTTCCCGGCCGCGATACGAACGGATTGGCGATGACATGTGTGTCACGGGCTACGCGGCGGCGCCCCTATAGCGGCGGTCTGCGACCGCCGACGAACGCATCACCCTGATGAAGCGATCTCCAAGCACGTTTTCGGCGCTCATGGAGTCTGTAGGGAAACTGCCAGTTTCCCCTACAAACGCTGCTACGGCGCTTGCAACTCCCTGCCGCCTCTTCGGTTTAATCACTGGAAGGAGGTGACAGAATGAAAAAACTATTATTGATCGCGCTCGTCGCCGTGGGATTTCTTGTCGCCGGCGCGCCGAAGTCGGAGGCTCGAGTTTTCTTCAATATCGGGATCGGTCTGCCGCTGCCGGTCGCGTATTATCCCGGTTACTACCCGTACGGATATTACCCATACTATGCGCCGCCGTACTACGCATCAGGCGCGTATTATAGCGTCGGCTATCGCCCTTACTACTGGCGGCACGGGCGCCGCGTCTATTACCGGCATCGCTGCTGGTAAGCGCTCTTGATTTTAGCGGGCGTCGCCGACAGTGGCGGCGTCCGCCGAAATTTTTCGCCGCGGAAATCGCGGCACAAATCTGCGAACCGCGTCCGAGTCACGCGTTTGATCGTCGCTGCGCAGCCGCGCCAGCTCAGCGATGATTGCATCGAGATCGCGCGGCTCCTTCGCGCGTGGGACTGCTTCACCGGCTCGTTTGAGCGCAGCGTTCACCACATTCACGGTGGCGGCATCCTTCGCCTCGCGCTCCTGCCGCAGCAACGTCGTGAGTTGCGCCGCCTGCTTGCGCACATCATCCGATCCGAAATACGCCGGCGTTTGTGCGAGCAGCTGGTCCGATTGTCCGCGCTCGTCTCTGGCAGCGGCGGCGGCGATCTGGCCCAGCATCATTCGCGCGGACTCGTGGCGCAGACGCAGGCTTGGCTCTGTTTCGTTGCTCGGTTTGTTATCCACCTCACGCTGCATCGCGGCTTGAAGATTCTTCAGCGCTTCCCTTGAACTTTGCGCGGCCAAATCGCAGGTCCAGCCGCTCCATAAGACCGCGACAAAGATGAAGCGGCACAGCACGGATGATTTCACAGCTGGAGCTTATCTTCGCTCGCCGCCTCACCAATCTGATTTGAGTCGGGATCAAATCACTGAGGCCTGTGAGATTGCCGAAGCAGGACCCGAATGTCATTCCGCTCACTGACAGCGTCGAAATCGGCGATGTCGTGCCGGGCAAGGTCCACCTCCATTACCTTCGCGATATCGAGCCGATCGAAGAGATCGGTCGCGAGCGGAAGCAGGACACGATAGGAATCGGCGAAGGTCAGTTGAAACACCGGCGTGCCAGTGTCCGCGGGCGCGAAGCTCACCGCCGCGTGCCGATTGTAAATCTCCGCATAACGCGCGGCGGGGTCTAAGATGCGCATCGTGGCGGTGTCGGGATTGCAGCGAGTGGCGCCGAGCACATCCGCCCCGGTGCCGCCGGCAAGATGCGCGATGCGACCGGCGCGGTCTGATTGCCCGAGAACAATCCATTTGCCGCCAGGGTGAGCACGATTGATCTGCGCGATTTCCTGAAAGAGCTCGCTGCCGGTGACACCGGTCAGACCGCGCACAATCGGATTGACCAGACCATTCGTGTAGATGAGCGGGACGAGCAAAAGAATGGCGGAAAGGGCAACGCGTCTCATCCAAAGTGACACGAACACGAGGGCAAAGAAAACCGCGGCCGCGATGACGTTTTGAAGTGTGACGAAGTGGCCAACCAGCTCGTTCGTCACGGCGAGAACGGTGAAGAGCAGGGCAGCCAACAGGACAAACGACGTTAGTTCAGCTCGCTTGTTGCTTGCCGCCGGCTCGCTGCGCGAGAGCACGCGACAAAGGCCGAGCACGCCAGCGACACCGACTCCGAGATTCGCCAGCACGGAATATACGCGCGAAAAACCGCTCCACTGAGCAATGGGCAACGGCACTCCGAAATGCATGAAAACGATCACGCATACCGAATAGAGCACGAGCGCGAGGAGCACAGGGTCGTAACGCTTCTGCCACGCATCCCGCAGACACGCGGCTGCTAGAAATGGCGCGAAAAACAAAAATCCGGAAGCGTTGCAGACGTTCATTTCGTCTTTGCGGAAGTATTCCTGTGTCATGGAAAACTCGAGAAAGGGCGCAGTGAAATTGCGCCATGGCGCGCCACCGCCAGTCGAGATTATGTGGCCGGGATAAACCAGGTCGGCGATTTGCCGGATGAGATGCGCGAGCTGGTGGAACCAGCAGACGAGCAGGAATGTGGTGACGATGAGTGCGCCCGCGAGCGCGGCTATTCGCCAGGTGCGGAGATCGCGGTCGAGTTTCGCGACGCCGCCCGCGACGAGGAAAAGCGCGAGCCATATCAGCGGGACGGCGAATCGCGGATACGAGCAGAATACAATTTGCGCTGTTGCCGCGACGAATACGATGGCCGCGGCGACGATGGTCCATTTTGACGAACTGTGTGCGATGAGCGTGAGCGCCCACAAGGCGAAGAAGAGCGCGCCAAGCATTTCTGGCAGGCTCGTCGGCGTGCTAAACCACCATTGAATAAAGGCGGAGAAATAGAGCAGCAGTGCGCCCAAGGCAGCGACGACGCTCTGCCCATGGCAAAGCGCGCGCAGCAGTAGAAACGAACCGAGCAGCAGGGCGAGCCATTTGAAATTCCAATACAAGGCGAAGGCATGCTCGAAGTCGGCCACAAAGAAACCCCACATCTGCGGCCGCAGAAGCATCGACCAATGCCGGGCCGGCAGGTTATTCAGCAACGTCATCGCGCCGTCTCCCACTAAAGGATTAAGCAGAGGAAATCCGCGTGCCGCCTGTGACATGATCCACGGCGTCTGCACCATCCACTCATCCGAGCGGATGTCTTTCGGTTGGCCGAGCCAAACGCCCGCGCGAGGCACGGAGCGGTCGGCATAATAGCGCCAGAGCGGAGTCGCGCTGCCGTGCAGCTTGAGCGCACTGGCGAGCAAAAAGCTGATGACGATGATGGCGATAAACGCACGCCCGAAAACGCGATCCACCTGTGGTGAAGCGGATGCCGGTGAGGAAAACCACCTGCCTGCGAGCCACGCCACCACCGCGCAGAGCAGCGACAACGTCGCCAGTATTCCCGCGCGCAGAAAACGTGCGGAGCGTGTGGCGCGGGCCGAATTACTGAGCTGAACGCTCACGCCGGCGCCGGCAGTTGTGGCACTGATGGTCACCGAGCCGTCGCCGGATTTCACCGCCTCCTTCAGCGGCATGAGATTGCTCGCTTCGATCGGGCTGCCGCCAAACCGCTCCAGCCGCACACTTCCGAGACGCACTTTCCCGCCTCCTGGATCGACGAGAATGCGCAGATTGTGTTCGGTCGTGGCATTGATAGGGAAGCGGACGTTTTGGAATGTGTTGCGGGAGTCGATCATGCGCACGACCGGCTCTGGGAGGCCCGCGTTCGGCGGCACATCATAGACAAAACGCAGGCGCGCGCAGTGTTGCGTTTGCACATCGGCGGCCAAGGTCATCG
This sequence comes from Chthoniobacterales bacterium, assembly GCA_038200165.1. GTDB lineage: Bacteria > Verrucomicrobiota > Verrucomicrobiia > Chthoniobacterales > UBA10450 > AV69. Next base: position 6,862 of record JBBPYF010000033.1, read on the forward strand.
GTCGCGGAATCCCGCAAAATTGCAGCAGGAAAAGTAACGCGCAGATGAACGCGAGTACGGTCGCAAGGAAAAGCTTCATCTTAGAAACTGCCGGCTGATGCGCTTTGGATTGCATTCGACGTTGCAGGTTGGCGCGCGAAATTGAGCGGGAGTTTGCTCTGGCTCGAATGAAACTGCCCGAAATCGCGCTACGGTGCTAAGGAAATGACGAGCGCTGAGATTCGGCAATCCTTTCTCAATTTATTTCGCGAGAAACAGCACACCATTGTGCCGTCGTCATCGCTTTTGCCGGACGCGCCTAATCTTCTTTTCACCAATGCCGGCATGAACCAGTTCGTGCCGATTTTCCTCGGCCAGGAGAAACCGTCGTGGCAGCCGCCGCGCGTGGCTGACACGCAGAAATGCATTCGTGCCGGCGGCAAACATAACGATCTCGAAGACGTCGGCCTCGACACCTATCACCACACCTTTTTCGAGATGCTCGGGAACTGGAGCTTCGGCGATTATTTCAAAAAAGAAGCGATCGAATGGGCCTGGGAACTAGTCGTTAGGCGCTGGAAATTTCCGCCCTCGCGCGTTTACGCCACCGTTTACAAACCAGGGCCTGACGAGCCATCGGAGTTCGATCAGGAAGCGCACGATCACTGGGCAAAATTATTTCACGAGACCGGACTCGATCCCGCAGTTCACATCGTTAATGGCAACAAGGCGGACAATTTCTGGATGATGGGCGACGCCGGCCCGTGCGGTCCGTGCAGCGAGCTGCACGTCGACCTCACTCCCGCGGGCGACACTCACGGCTCGTTAGTCAACGCCGGTGACCCGCGCTGCATCGAGATTTGGAATCTCGTTTTCATTCAGTTCAACGCCAACGCCGACGGCACTTTTGTTCCGCTGCCGCAACGTCACGTCGACACCGGGATGGGATTCGAACGCGTCACTGCCATCATGGAGGGCACAAAAGACTTCACCGATTTCAGCGGAATCATTTCCAACTACGAGACGGATGTTTTCCGGCCGATCTTCGACGAGATCGAGAAGTTGAGCGGGACCCGGTACATGAGCACGTTGCCGCTCGCGGGTCGGGGAGCGCGGGCGCCCTCGCCGAACGCTTCTCCCAGCGCGCCGCCAGCAGGCCGCAGCGCTGCCCGGGGCGCGCAGCAGAGCGACCGGGGCGGTCGCTCTCCCCAGACGCAGATCGACGTCGCGTTTCGTGTTATCGCGGATCACATCCGCACGCTGAGTTTCGCTATTGCTGATGGCATTCAGCCGAGCAACGAAGGGCGCGGCTACGTCTTGCGCAGAATCCTGCGTCGCGCGGTGCGCTACGGTCGCACGCTCGGATTTCACGAGCCGTTCTTCTACAAACTCGTCGACGGTCTCGTCCGCACTATGGGCGATACATTCTCCGAGCTGCGCGGGAAGCAACAACTCGTGCGCGACACCATTCATCGCGAAGAAGAGTCGTTTAACAAAACGCTCGACCGGGGGATAGAGCTCTTCGAGCGCGAAGTCGCGCGGCTCTTGTCCGCGCCGGGGAGCGCGGGCGCCCCGCCCGCCCTCTCACGCGCCTCGCGGGACACCTCGAGCGACGTGCCATCTCCCGGCGCGACGTACCACAAGCGCCGCCTTCCCCATTTCGAACGTCCGTGGGCGAAGTACATGGTCTCGTTCACTACGCACGCGCAGCGGGCTCTCTCTCCAGCAGAACGCGATGTCGTCCTCCAAACGATTCTGCACGATGCGGGGAAGAAGTACGAATTGTATGCTGCCTGTGTGATGCCGGATCATGTGCACCTATTGCTCGAACCGCAGATCGAGAAAAATGATCCGAGCGGCAAGCCGATGTTTTATCGGCTGAGCGACATTCTTCAGACACTCCAGAGTGTTTCCGCGCATCGAATCAACAAGGAGGGCAACGCCAAAGGTCAGCGCGTTTGGGAGAACGAATCGTTCGATCGGGTGATTCGCTCCGACAAAGATTTGCAGGAGAAGTTTGAGTACATCTGCCGCAATCCCTGGGACGCTGGTGTTGCGCAGACGGGTGAGGATTATTCGTGGCTCTGGACTCCGACCCGCGCGCAGGTGTCGCGCGGGGCGCATGACACAGCGGGCGGGGCGCCCGCGCTCCCCAGTGCATCAGCGGAAATCTCCGGCGAGTTCGCCTTCCGCCTTTACGACGAACAGGGTTTCCCGCTCGATCTTACCGAACTGATGGCGCGTGAACGCGGGCTCACGGTGGACGTGCCGCGCTTCGAGCAATTGATGGAGGAGCAGCGCGAGCGCGCACGCAAAGCGCAGAAGAGACAGACCATCACCGTGGAAGATGGGAAGCTCGACGTCGCGCCGACGAAGTTTCTCGGTTACGATTTTCTGGAAACGGAAGCGGTCATCGAAGTGGTGCTACCGGGACGTTCCACTAACGAGTTGCAGATCGTGCTCGATCGCACCGCGTGCTACGCGGAGATGGGCGGGCAGGTGGGCGACCGCGGCTTGCTCCATGTGCCAGGACACGACCGCACCGAGGTTGGCCAGCTCGCGATTTCCGATACGCAGAAGCGTGGCGACGTCTTTGTGCACATCAGCACGTTGCGTGAGGGGCGGGCACCGGCGCCCGGGGAAGCCGTGCGTGTCGCTGTTGATGCCGCACGTCGCGAGCCGATTCAACGGCATCACACCGCCACGCATTTGCTGCATTGGGCGTTGCACGAAGTGGTTTCGCGCGAGTCGGTGCAGAAGGGAAGCTACGTCGGGCCGGAGAAGTTGACCTTCGACTTCTCCAGCGCTGCGCTCACCGCTCAGCAGGTGCGCGATGTGGAGAAGCTGGTGAACGAACGCATCGCCGAGAATGCGCCGGTGTCGTGGAACGAGATTCCTTATGCCGAGGCGAAACGACGCGCCGATATCCAGCAATTTTTTGGCGATAAGTATGGCGATGTTGTGCGCGTGGTGCAGATCGGTGGAGCGCCCGGCGCGCTTGAAGGCTACTCGATGGAATTGTGCGGCGGCACACATGTGCGGGCCACGGGCGAAATCGGCTGGTTCAAGATCGTGAGTGAATCAGCCATCGCCGCGGGCATCCGGCGCATCGAAGCGGTCGCCGGCGATGAGGTTATCAAATGGGCTAAGCGAGAAGCGGCCCGGCAGGACGAAAAATTCATGGCATTGTCGCGCAAGAAGTCCGGTATCGCTGCGCTGGAGCCCTTCGTCACCGCCGATGGCACGGTCGCCGCGCGTTCCATCGAAGCGCGCGCTGCGCAATTGCACCAGCTCAAGGTCGAGGTTCACGCTTGGGCGAAGCAGCAGGCGAAAATAGTGGAAGCGGCTCTGCAATCGCGCGCCTCGCAATGGGCTGATGAGCTGGCCGCGCAGAACGTCGGGAGGTCATTTGTCGTGACCGAGTTGGCCCACGCCGATGGAGCGCTCCTGCAAAGCGTGATGGATAAGCTCAAGACAAAACTCCATGTGCCGATACTTCTCGCGGGAACCGCGAATGGTCGCGTCGATCTCGTCGCGAGCGTGCCCGACACCATGACGGAAAGGCTCCGCGCGAACGAAATCGTGCAGCAACTAGCGATGCTGCTGGGAGGTAAAGGCGGCGGCCGGCCAAACAGCGCGCGCGGCGCGGGCAAAGAGGCGAGCAAATTACCCGATGCGCTGGCCAAGGCGCGGGAGCTACTCAGCGCCTGATAAGTCTCGCGTCAGCTAAGCCGGCAGCAGAAGCGTGATGAATGCAGTCGCGCCCACCGCAAGGATAAGAACCACGAAATAGGCGATGCCGCCGATTAGGAATTTGAAAGTCGAGAGAAACCAGCCTTGTCGATAGACTCGGCGAATCGAGAGAAAGACCTGCGCGGCGGCGGCGGTGATAAGAACGCCGATGATCAATCCCTGCGCGCCAGGCAGCCAGCCCGCGGCTGCCATCGCCAGCAGCGTAACCACAACGACGGCAACATAAGCAAAGGTGTGAATGTGCAGCGCATAGATGAGATGCTCGACATAGAAACGCCGCTGCCGCGCGTAGAGCACCTTCAGGATGAAGGCGAACAGCGGAATACAGCAGAGCATCATTGTCGGAATGTTGCTGCGGAGTGTCTCGAGGAAGAGTTTGGATTTCGTTCCGCCCTCACCGATTTTGTCTTTAATACGACTCTCGAGCCAATTTTCGAACTCACTGTTTTGCGGGCGCTCCTTTTCGTCGGAATGCCGAACGCGCCCCGACTCTATGCCCTTTGAGGGAGCGGGCGCGGCCGCAGGCGAAAGCTCTGGCCCGGGTGGCGTTTTATCCTTTAGCTGTAACTCGGTAGGCGCGGTTGGAACTTGCGCGACCTTCTCCAGCGCTGCGTCCAACTTCGCGCGATCCTTCTCCTTCAGCGTTTCCTTCATACTCGCTCCAATCAGAGTGCTGAGCGCGCTCGCTAGCTGCTTGCGATCTTCGTCGCTGGTCGTCCCAGTCGCCTGCGCCAGCTTGCCGCGGGCGGCTTCGATTTTCGCCCGCTCCTCATCGCTCAGCCCCGAGTCGGCGGCGGCAAGTCTGGCCAGCGCAGCGTCCATCTCAGCGCGATCTTTTGGCTCAAAGCGAATTGCGTTGGCCGCATCGAAATGGATTACCTTGGCCAGAAGAAAAAAGGCGACGCTGGCCAGCAGATAAAGACGCAGCGGGTGCACGTAACGCGCGCGCCGCCCGGCATTAAAGTCATTGGTCAATTTCCACGGTCGCGTCAGCAGCAGACCAATGGTGCTGAGGAATTTCGTGTCCCAGTTTAAAAACGAATCCGCCGCGTCGAGCAGCACGCGCCCGAGCGAGCGACGATAATCAACGGCGTGCTGACCGCACCTGGCGCAATACGGCCCGCGCAGCTCCGCGCCGCAGTTCTCGCAGTTTATCAATGGACGCACTATTGTTCGGCGCGAAAAGAACCGGCGCCGCGGCGGCTCCAGCACTGCGCTCACGGCGGCCTCCGCGGCTATGACACGGGATTGGTCGTCCATTATTCGAAACTAAAACATTCCGCCCCGCCGTCGATGTCGAAACCAGCTGGCTTCAACCATTCCGGAAAACGATCGCCACAGCGCCGAGAAGCGCGCTGATCACTAACAGCGGCAGGTCTTCCACAAACAGCGGCAGCAGCATCAAACCGATGCCGCACAGCATTGGCGTCCAATTTCCCATCCGTTTCCCGTAGGTGAACGCGACGAACCCGAACGCGCCAAAGAGCGTGCCACCAATCAAATTAGTGAGCGATAACGTTGGCACGCCCTTATTGCAGCTTACCCCGCGCCAACTCGGCGACGCGCGCGCAAACTAAGCATTGACCGATTCAATAGCTGAATGACACGATGCCTTCCGCTGCTAACGAGAAGAAGTAATGGCGAAACTTTTTAGGACAAAAAGTCCTGAGCTTTTAATGCGTGAGGCTGATGCGCCGGAGCGCAAACTCAAGCGCTCACTTACCGCGCTTGATCTGACGGCACTCGGCATTGGTGCAATCATTGGAACTGGCATCTTCGGTCTGACTGGCACGGCAGCGGCGGGCGAGCAAACGGCGGCTGCATCGATGTGGAAAACGCCAATTATGAATTTCATTCAGGCCTGGATGACGCATTCGGACCTTGCCTTTGGGCGACCAGGCGCAGGGCCGGCGATCGTTTTTTCTTTTATGGTAGCGGCGCTGGCCTGCGCTTTTGCCGCGCTCTGTTACGCCGAGCTGGCCTCGATGATTCCAGTTTCGGGTTCGGCTTACACCTATTCCTACGCCACCCTCGGCGAACTGATCGCGTGGGTCATCGGCTGGGATTTGATTCTCGAGTACGCGGTCGGCAATATGGCCGTCGCGGTCGGGTGGTCCGGATATTTCGTAAAGCTATGCGGAAGCCTTTTCGGCTTGAAATTTCCGCTTTGGGCGGTGACGGATCGAAAGACGGCGGCGGACGTCATTAGCAAAGGCGGTGATGCGCTTGCCGATTTTTCTTCGACGACATTGCCGACGATCGGCGGTCACGCTTTTGCGGTGAATCTTCCGGCGTTGATCATCGTCATGTTGGTAACGGTCTTGCTCGTCTACGGGATCCGCGAAAGCGCGCGCGCTAATACCGCGATCGTGATCGTGAAAGTGGCGGTCGTAGTTTTCTTCATCGCCTTCGGTTCCTTCATGGTAAACCCGACAAACTGGCATCCATTTATGCCGACCGGCTTTGGCGGCGTGATGAGTGGTGCGGCCATCGTTTTCTTCGCTTACATCGGATTCGATGCCGTCTCGACTACGGCTGAGGAAACGAACAATCCGCAGCGCGATTTGCCCATCGGAATGATGGCGAGCCTCGTCATTTGCACACTGCTCTACGTGCTGATGTCCGGCGTGCTCACTGGCATCAAGAAATACACGGTCTATCTGGGTGACGCCGCCGCCGTTGCCACCGCCTTTGCCAGCAAGCCCTGGGCGCAGGCGCTCGTCAGCGCCGGCGCGTTGGCGGGCATGACTTCAGTGTTGCTGGTATTTCAACTCGGCCAGCCACGCATTTTCATGGCCATGGCACGCGATGGTCTCCTCCCGCAATATTTCGCGCGCATTCACCCGCGCTTTCGCACGCCTTACATCACCACCATCTGGACAGGGATTTTCGTCGGCGGAGTGGCCATGCTCGTCGATATCGGATCCCTTTCCGATCTAACGAACATTGGCACTCTCTTTGCCTTCGTTCTGGTCTGCATTGGCGTGATGGTCCTTCGCCGCACTGATGCCGCTCGGCCGCGTCCATTTCGGGTGCCGCTGGTTCCAATCTTCCCAATACTCGGGGTGTTGATGTGTTTCGTCCTCATGCTCAGCCTACCGCTTGAGACATGGGTGCGCTGCATTATCTGGCTGGCGATAGGTTTGCTGATCTACTTCTTCTACGGCATTTCGCATAGCCGCTTGCAAAAGGGCATCGATACCGGCGACACGGAGGACGTTGTGCCGCCGATCATCAAGACTTAGCGGTAGCTTGGCCGCTCATTCAACAAAGCGGGTCGACATTCGTCTAAGCTCACAATGAGCTTTGAAAGTGCGTCCCCTGTTTGAAGTGCATCGGACAAATCGCCTTGCACGGAGGTAGTTCGCACTTTACTCGCTTTCAGCCAAAGTAACCTCCGATGCCAGAAGACGTGCCACCCGGCGTGACGCGGTTCGTATTTTCCGATCCACTCGGAAAACGCTGGCCGCGTTTGCGTCTTTTCCTTCTCGTCTCCGGCGTCCTTCTCTTCTTCGGCATTGTTCTTTTTGTGCAGACGTTATTCGTCGCGCCGCAGATGACGGTCCCGTTTTCGCTGCGTCAGCTGAAGGGGCAGCTCAAGTCTCTGCAAAAGCAGAATCCTGCCGGGCAACAGCCGGCAGCGAACTCATTGCTCTGGCAGAAGTTCCAGGCCGCAAAACAGGCGGCGAAACAGGCGCAAACGGCCGTGCCATCACCATCGGCCACGGCTGCCAGACCCCGGCGGAAGTTACCGGAGAACGAAGTGCGCATGGTTTTCTATACTAACGGCGACCCTTATAGTTACGCCTCCTTGGAAGAGCATGCCTCTCTCATTACGCACCTATGCCCCGACTGGATGTCAATGGTGAACGGAGTAGGAGATCTGCAGATCGATGTTGATGGCCGGCTGCCAAAGCTCGCTGAAAGCAAAGGCATAGCGCTGATGCCGCTGCTGACCAACCTCGTCGGCGATACCTGGCAACCCGAAGCTGTCGAGAATGTCGCGCACGGACCGCCGGCGCGGCAAGAGAAGTTGATTAATAACGTCTTGAACACACTCCGCGGCGCCAAAGCTGCCGGTGTTGTCGTCGACTGGGAACAACTGGATCCCGCTTACAAGAAAGACTTCACCGCGTTGCTCGAAAAACTAGCCGCCGCGCTGCATGCGGATGGGCGACAACTATGGTTATGCGTTTCGCCCGGCCAGGAGCTAGACTATGTCGACTTCGATGAACTATCGGACTACATCGACCGGTTTGTTGCCTTACTGTTCGATGAAACCTCGGATATTGATCCACCTGGGCCACTCGGCTCGCGGGACTGGTTCGAAGGATGGCTGCATGTTCTTCTGGAAGATTCTGATCCTCAACAGTGGGTAATCGTGCTGGGTAGTTATGGCTACGATTGGATAGTCGGCGGTAAAAAGGCGGAGCTGATCAGTTTCCCTGAAGCGATGAGTCGCGCCAGCGGCGCGGATGTCACCTCGGCAGAAGTAACCGCTCCCGACTACAGCCCCTACTTTTACTATGAAGATGGCGATAAGGAACACGCCGTCTGGTTTCTGGACGTAGTTACGTTTATCAACCAACTGCGGGAAGTGCGGAAGCAAAAGGCGGGTGGATTCGGTCTTTATCGGCTGGGCACGGAGGATGCCGCCGTCTGGGAAGCGCTGAATATCCCGAATGACTTAACTATCGACCCGCAAACACGGCCTCTTCTCGAAACGCTGCGCGGGACCGATACCATTACCGATGTCGGTGAAGGCGAAATCGTCACTGTCGACGAAAGCCGCGCTGACGGCAGGCGCACCGTGAGCCTGGATAAGGACAAATACCTCACCGCGAGGTATACCACATTTCCTGAGTTTCCAACCTTGTATCACCAGGGCGAAGGCGGCCCGCATCAGGTAGCCCTTACCTTCGACGATGGGCCTGACCCGGTTTGGACGCCTAAGATTCTTGACATTCTGAAGGCCGCTGGAGTTAAGGCGGCTTTCTTCGTTGTCGGCGTAAACGCGGAACGTTATCCCGGTCTCGTTCGTCGCATCGTTGATGAAGGTCACGAGATTGGCAACCACACCTATTATCATCCAAACCTCGCCTTATGCTGGCCCGAGCACATTCGGCTGGAACTTAATGCCACGCAGCTGCTCATTCAGTCACTTACGGGCCGAGCTACTACCCTGTTCCGGCCTCCCTATGCGGCCGATACTCAGCCGTCCGCCATCTCCGACCTGACTCCTTTGCAGATGGCGCAGGAGCTTAACTACCTTTGTGTCCTGGAAAACATAGATCCGCAGGATTGGGCGCGACCCGGCGCGGAGGTGATTCTTCAGCGTATCAAACAACAGAGGCACGATGGCAGCATTATCCTACTGCATGACGCTGGAGGAGATCGCGCGCAGACAGTGCAGGCACTGCCTCGCATCCTCGAATACCTCAAAGCGCGCGGCGACACCATCGTGCCTTTGAGCCAGTTGCTTGGCACCACTCGTGACGCACTCATGCCGCCGCTGCCGGACGGCCAAAACATGTCGCATTACATCAGCAGCACGGGCTTCCGCCTTTTGCATGCGCTGCAGGAATTCCTTTGGGCCTTCATGATTGTTGCCACCGCGCTGGTGGTTGTCAGGACCTTGATTGTCATCTATCTGGCGAGCCGCTTCCGGACGCAGGTGGCGAATAACATTACCCAACCCGCCAGCGTAGTAATGGCTGCCTACAATGAGGAGAAAGTGATTGCTGGAACCTTGCGCTCTCTCCTTCAAACTGACTACCGGGGCGAGCTGGAGATCATTGTTGTCGATGACGGGTCAGGCGATGAAACGGCAAGAGTAGTTGAGAACATCGGCGATGCTCGCGTCCGGCTCATCCAGCAGGAGAATCGCGGCAAAGCGCGAGCTTTACAGCGCGGCATCGCGGAAGCAAAACACGAGATCATCGTGTTTGTAGACGCCGACACACATTTCCAGCGGGAGACTCTGGGGCAGTTGCTCGCTCCCTTCGGCGACAAAGACGTTGGCGCTGTCTCTGGTCACGCCAAGGTAGGTAATTTGCGGAGCTTCATCGCGCGCTGTCAATCTCTCGAATACATTATCGGCTTTAATCTCGACCGCCGCGCTTACACCAAGTGGAACTGTATTACAGTTGTTCCCGGAGCTATCAGCGCCATTCGCAAAGAAGCGATCCGGCGCGCTGGTGGTTTGAGTCTCGATACACTGGCGGAAGACACTGATCTGACGCTGGCTCTTCACAAAATTAAAACACGGATCGTTTATGTTCCCGGCGCAGTGGCGTGGACGGAGGCGCCCGAAACGGTGCGAGCACTCGCGCGGCAAAGATTCCGCTGGGCCTACGGGACTTTGCAATGCTTGTGGAAATATCGCGACATGGTCTTTAACCCGAAATGGCGGGCGCTGGGATGGTTCAGTCTGCCCAGCATCTGGTTCTTCCAGATTATTCTTATCGCCATCACACCGGCAGTGGATTTGTTTCTCATCCTGTCACTTCCTTTTGGCGCCTGGCGCGATGTTCTACCCTTTGTCGTAGTATTCCTGGCGACCGACGTGATTCTCGCCACGCTGGCCTGCCTGCTCGAACGGGAAAATGTGTTACAGGCATGGCGCATTATCCCGATGCGGCTGATCTATCGTCCCATGCTGAGCTATTGTATTTGGAAAGCGATCCTTCGCGGAGTGAAAGGAGCGCTGGTAGGGTGGGGCAAACTCGAACGCACAGCCTCCGTGCCTGTGCGCGTGTAGCTACTCATGATCTACGTGGCCCCGGAGCACCGAAAGGGAGTACGGCGGTAGCTCGTAGTCGCTTGCGGCTGCGCTTGTCCGGCGCATGGGCGGATTACTGCGTCCGGGGTGGCCCTTCGGACCATCGTCACACCAGAAATACTGCTCGCGCGAAAAGCGCACCGTATCCACTTGTCCGGAAAAGCCGTAGGAATCGTTAGCCGCGAAGTGAACTTCAGGATGAAGTCGGACGGCAAGGTGAGGATCCTTGTTGATGGCCAGGAGCGACCAATGCCCATCTGGCCGATGCAGAGCGTAGACACTGACCGATCGGTTCTCGGGTTCGACCTTCACCGCGTATAACTGATGCATTCCAGTGCTGGGCTGCATCCAGTCACGCGCGAGAATTCGCGCACTGTAGTAAGCCGCCAGGCGATTAACTCCACCGTCCTTCTTTATTTGCAACATCATCAGGTTACCCCAGGAGCACTTTAACTCATTTTCCAGGTAGTTCGGTTCGTACCCATAGACGTAGGCTCGGTTGCCGCCGCAGCTCAAAAATGTTCCCAGCGCGTCCGCCTGAAAGAGCGCGCCTTCAATGTCGACTTCGTGTCTTCCAGCAAAGACAGAATAGCCGAATTCGGACATCAGCCAGGGAATGTCGGAAGGCACGCTATCCTTATGCAGACTGGATAACATGGCGCGCAGCCGTTGCGGAACTTCGAGTAGCTGGGGAGCGGCGTCACCGCAAACATCGTCAAACGGGTAGTATTCAAATGAGAAAAAATCGAAGCGACCATCGCGGCCGTGAAGAAAGCTCAAAAAGCGATTCATCCATGAGCGATTGCCGGATTGGTCCGGCCACGTCAGCAGCTCCCCCTCGAAGTTCTGAAGGCTGGGTCCACCAAGCTTGAGGTCCGGCTGAAGCTTGTGCAGGCGCCGCGCCAAGGTAGTGTAAAGCGTGGCGTAATCTTCCGGGGCGACCCACTGGCCATCAGGCTCTTCTCCCAGCTCAATCCCTTCGAGCAAGTAATTTCGTCTGAGCAGATACTGGACTTCGGCCGCCGCATTATCAGGAGTGTCATAGAGCACGCCCACCGGCACGAGCACAGGAAGGTGATTGGTGAGCCTGCTTTGAAGAATGAAATCGAGGCCGGGTTGCTCTGTCTTCGGATCAATGTCCTGCGCCCGATGCCACGGATCAGTGGACGAGACATAAACAACGGTTTGTTTGTGCCGGTCCGGCGCGTGTCGAATTAGATCATTGAAGTGACCATCCTCACTGAGCTCACCTGCTTCAATCTCGCGAATAGCGAATCCGAGCTTGTCCCGCACTTCAGAAGTGTCCTTGTCAGCAAATTGGGAACTCGCACTCAGAAGAATGCGGACGAACTGAATTGACTCACGACCTAGATGCACTGAGCTAACTCCGCCGGGACTGCCAGTGACTACTCCATTGGCGAAGACCTTCCAGTCATCATTCTCATCCGGGTGCAGGTGCATCGGGTCCTTTCCCGACCAGTATTCCACCTGAAACTGCTGCGGGTAAGGCATCCCCCAGTGAACGCGGATGAAGTTCAGCGGATGCCTCGTGCCAAGATCAATTACGACCCATTGCGCACGAGCCGGTTCCGCGGTGAAGTATGGATCGAGGTATGGATTACTTTTCCAGAATGAAGAGTCGCTTCCGTCCGTGATCCGGGAGTAACCGTCGTCGTTTGCCTGGTCGATTGTGTTCCCGCGCCGCGGCAAACGATAGCCGTAAGAGAGCTGGATCGGATTGTGTAGTTCACTATCTGAAGTCCAGTAACCGCGGGAGTGGTCAGGATTGCTCCAACGGCCGCGGGGATTCCAATGCCAGACCTCGCCGCCAAGTTCGGTGCGCAAGCGGTAGGTGAGAGGTCCCAGGCCCGCGGACAACATTGCGGCGGTATTCTTGCGCGAGAACATTTGTGCGCACTCTCCCTGAGCATGGCCATCTACTCCGCCGCCGAAAACTTCCCTGGCGTCGAATTGATTGATACAATGGCTGGCATCCACCGTCGCAGTCAGCGATATCGCAGTTTGTGCCTGGGCTAGAGTTGCTGTGTAGAATCCCGTAACGCAGAATAGGGCTGTGTTACACGACCAGCTCGGTAAACGCATGGCAACCTACCTGCGAGTGATATCAGTAGCTCTCATTCCGATTTTCGCAGCATGCCACAGACCGGCCGCAATAGAGAAGGCCAACGCGAACGTTCCTGTGGAATTGGTCGTGCCGGAGCATGGAGCTTATACTGGTGCTTTCATCGATTTCGGGGAAGCGGAAGAGGATGTCACGCTCGAATTGATCGAGAGTTTTGAAACGATGGTTGGTAAACACCAGGCTATCATCGCCTCCTCGAGCTACTGGGGAGAACAGGATTTTCCCACGCGCAGTTTGCAAGTGATCTGGCAGCATCATTCCGTGCCGCTGGTCTTCTGGTCGCCATGGGATCGCCCTTACGAGCAGAATAAAGGACCAGACCGTTTCAGTCTTACCTCAATTATAGAGGGCCAATGGGACAATTACATCGACAAGTGGGCAGAGGAGGCGAGGCAGTTTGGGAAGCCGATGATTGTCGTCTTTGCCAATGAAATGAATGGTGACTGGTTTCCGTGGTCGGGCATTTACTATGGCGGCAATGAACCGGTGGAAGATGATGAAACAAAATGGCAGGGGCCGGAGACGTTCAAGGCCGCCTATCGGCATGTTGTTGATCGCGTACGGGCGCGCGGCGCCGCTAACATCAAATGGATGTTTCACACCAATAACTACTCATACCCGCTCGATACCTGGAACTTCGCTCCGGCTTATTACCCCGGTCCGGACTATGTTGACTGGCTCGGCCTCAGTGTCTACGGCCAGCAATTTAAAGATGAACCATGGGCGGACATTCCGTCGCTGGTTGACTGGCCCTACCAAGAGATGAGTAGACTCGATGCCAACAAGCCAATTATGATTGCGGAATGGGCCACGGGGGAGTTTCCGCATTCGGGAAACAAAGGTGACTGGATTAAGCAGGGTCTTGAGCTTTTCCGAACGCGCTATCCACGCCTGAAGGCAGCTGTTTACTGGCATGAACGCTGGCAGAACGAGGATGGCTCCTACAGTAACTTGCGCGTGAACTCATCGGTGGAAGCCCTGGAAGCCTACCGCGCTGGGGTTGCCAATCCAGACTGGCTGGGGGATCTTATTTTGCGACCGGTGGCAAAGCAGTAGTGCGCCCTGCCGCCGAGAATTCCGAAAGCTTTCGCGAGCAGGCGGACGGCAGCTAGAACGGCAGGGCAGCGTAGAGTAGTTCGCGCAACGGCCCGAGGGCTGTTATGCCTTGCTGAAAGGCAGCTTCTTCTGGAGATCGAGCACGAGCCTCCAATCGCCGTTGAGGTCGACCTGCCAGATACTAAGATAGATGCCGCGCTCGGTGATATTTCCGCGCTCCTCCGAGTAGTTGCCGTAGGTATAGGAGAGATCGCCCGAGCTACTCAGCCGTGTGCCAGTCGCTTCGCGCACGACTCTACCATGGTCCGAGCCGAGCATGACCTCGGCCGCGGCAATGCCTATGGCCGGAAAAGATTTGTCGCGTAGCACACGAAGTTCGGCCGCGCCGAATGCGACAATCGCTTTACCCACATCCTCACGAGCCTGCCCGGCGAAGGCGAGCTGCGTTTTGCGGTAGCTGCGCCGCGTTTCTTCGAGCGGCCGCTGACCAGCGGTGACATCGGCCGGAAGGACCTGCAGCGGAGGAGGCGGCTCGCTCGGTTGCGGATGATCGATGCCGATATCGAGCGCGATTTTCCATTCGCCGCGTTTGCGCCAGATGGTGACGTAATTACCGAAACCGGTTTCGCCAGCGCCATTTTTCTTCTTCAACTCCCACGGGCCGGTGGTGTAACCGAGGTCGCCCGCGCGCGAAGCAACCGCGAAGGTTGGTTCCCATACCAGCGTGCCGGAAAACTCTTTGCGCGCGCCCCAATACTTTTTGCCGTTCATTGCGGTGGGCGCAAAGGCGATGCCGTCATCGGCAAAGTAAGCAAGGCAGGCGGCCGGCATTCCTTTCTCAAGCGAGAGGGCGGAGAAATCGCGATCGATCTTGGCGATCTCGCGCGCGGCGGAGGTCTCGGCAATTTGTGCCCCCGCGCAAGGAGTGCCCGCTGCAGCGAGGACGAAAAAAATCGCCAGCGCAGACAAAATCCGAAGTTGGCGGCGTCTCATTTGTCAAAGACCGTGAAGGGTCATGGAGAATGTCGCCGCTCATGAAGATTGGAAAGTTTGTTTTTCGGAACTTGCGCCCGGTCTGCTTCTCTTTGCCCGGCAATGGGTGCGCAGCGTGGCCGACGCCGAAGATGTGGTGCAGGAAGCCTTCGTGCGTTTCTGGCGGCGCGATCTTAATATTCATAATCGCGCGCTCCTTTACTCCGCGGTGCGTTCTGCCGCGCTCGATCTCATCCGCCGCGACAGCCGCCGGGCCCGGCGCGAAGTGGAAGCTGCCGGTGAAGGCGAGCAGACGGTGCAGCCGCAGTTTCAGCAGCTGGACGATTCGCAGCGGGAGCTGGCCGCGGCCATGGAGCGGCTGCCGCGGGAACAGCGTGAGGTGCTGGTCATGAAAATCTGGAACGACCTGACCTTTGCTGAGATCGGCGAGACGCTCGGGATTTCGCAGAATACAGCGGCGTCACGTTATCGTTATGCACTGGGGAGTCTGAAGAAGATTTTGCGACCGGAAGACCGGGCGCCGGCGGGCGCCCCTGCCGACGCCACAAAACCAAGAACCATATAGGTGAACAAGAATAACCCGTTGAGAGGAAGCGGCCCGCGCGCCCAGCCACA
>JBBPYF010000034.1:0-16753 GCA_038200165.1 Chthoniobacterales bacterium
GCCAAACAGGCCGTGCAGATGCTGAAGGCGGAGCGTGATGCCCTCGCGAAAGATCTGCGTCCGAAGCACCCGAAGATCATCAAGCTGAACGACGACATCTCGAAGCAGGAGAACCTCATTACGCTCTTCCGCGCTGACGCGGTCGAGAAGCTCGAGACACGTCGCAAATCCATCGGCAAACAGATGGAGAACCTGCAGACGAACGTGAAAGAGTGGGAGACTAAAGCGCTCGATCTCAGCCAACGGCTGGCGCAGTTTAACCGCATCAAAGGCAAGGTCGATCGCACCAAGCAGCTCTATGACAAGCTGACTAACGATCTCAAGTCCGTCGATGTCTCCCAGGTCGTCGATACCGGCGATCAGATTTCCATTATGGAAGCTGCGACCGCGCCCGTCTCCGTTCGGCCTGGCTTGCTTAAAAGTCTTCTCATCGGCTTTGGCTGCGGCGCGCTCGCCGGCTTCGGTGTTCTTCTCCTGCTCGACCGGATCGATGATCGCATGGCTTCCTTCAGCGAATTCCAGCATCATTTCACCGAGAACGTTCTCGGCCAGATTCCGAAGGAGAAGGGTAAAGGCAAGGTTTCGCTCCTCCAGCCAGAAGACCCGCGCCACACCTTTGCCGAATCTTATCGCAATGTTCGTTCGTCGATCTTCTTCATGCCGTATGATGGGCCACGGCCGAAAACGTTGCTCATCACCAGCGCCGTGCCCAGTGAAGGTAAGTCGACCATCTCGGCCAACCTCGCCATTACCATGGCACTCTCTGGCGCGCGCACTCTGCTTATTGATGGTGATCTTCGCCGCGGTGCTTTACGCGAACAGTTTGGCGTTTCATCGCGCATCGGTTTCGCGGAAGCATTGAAACAGGAAGTAAACTGGCGCGAAGTTGTCGTCCCAACTTCCTACTCCAATCTGTCGCTCTTGCCGCGCGGCAAAACGGTGGCGCAACCAAGCGAACATCTCCTGCGCGATTCCACCGATCAGATGCTGAAGGAAATGTACCAGCAGTACGACTACATCGTCATCGATAGCTCGCCGGTGCTCGCCGCGGATGATACCACCAGCCTCGCGCCCAAGATCGATGCGACCCTCTTCGTTGTTCGCCTAGCTTATACTTCCGCCCGCCTGACTCGCAAGGCGCTCGAACTACTCTACAGCCGTCAGGTCAATGTCGCCGGAGTTATTCTAAACTACGTCGATACTTCCTTGCCGGAGTATTACTACTACCAGTATTCCGAATATTACAACACGCCGGCGGCCGAAGCTGATCATTCCCCTGCCCGCCAGGTCCAGCCTTCCTAAGTCCTTCGCTGCGCCGCGATCTCGCCGCGCTTCAATCAGCTCGCCTCCGCCATGCCGCTGATTGAATTTCCACCAGCGGGCGTCACCGAGCTGGCACAGTCGCCCTACCTGCGACGCATTATCCAGCGCGGCCGCATCGTCGGTAACTTCGCCGGGATCCAGGCCTTCGTGCAGCTCATCGGCTTTCTTAGTGGCATTCTTATCGTCCGCACGCTCGAGCAGCGCGAGTACGCCTACTTCACCATCGCCAACACGATGCAGGGAACATTGAACCTGCTCGCCGATATCGGCATCAGCGTCGGTCTAGTCTCAATCGGCGGTCGTGTCTGGAACGATCGACCGCGTTTCAGCCAGCTTATTTCGACCGCGTTCTACCTTCGGCGCCGTCTTGCCATTGTCGGCATCGTCGCCGTCACACCCATTCTCTACATCATGCTGGCGAAGAACGGCGCGGCGCTTCCCTACTCCATCTTCCTCATCGTAGTTGTGCTCGCCGGTCTCGCTGTTCACCTCGATGTCGGAGTTCTCGGCGTCATTCCGCGCCTGCGCTCCGACATCAAGGTCATCCAATGGGTCGACTTCGCCGGCGTCGTTCTCCGGCTCGCTTTGCTCGTCGCGCTTGCTTTTATTTTCCTTAATGCCGGGGTCGCGCTCACCGTTTCCACCGCTGTCATCTTCGTGCAGTATCTCCTGCTCCGGCGATACAGCGCGCGCGTCATCGATTTCCAGGCGCCGCAACATTCCGGCGACCGCGCTGCCATGCTGGGCTTTATTCGCAGTCAGGCTGCCAACGCCGTCTTCTACTGCATTCAGGGACAGATCACGGTATTACTCATTAGCTTCTTTGCCCATCGCACCAGCTCGGTCGCTGAAGTCGGCGCGCTTGGCCGCCTCGCCATGATCTTCACCGTGCTCACCAATCTTCTCACGAACATCTTCGTCCCAGCCTTCGCACGCTGCCAGGACCGGCATCGTCTGCGCACGCTCTATCTGGAGATCATCGGCGCAGTTACCTGCTTTTGTTTGCTGGTCATCGGCGCCGCCGCCATTTTCCCTGAGCAATGCCTCTTCATTCTCGGCAACAAATACGCGCACCTTCATCGCGAGCTGCTTCTCATGGTCGGCGCATCCGTTCTCGCCGCGCTTACCGGCACCTTCTGGTCGCTCAACGCTTCCAAAGCCTGGATCGCCGGCTCCTGGCTCTACATTCCACTCACCTTGCTTACGCAGCTCGCGCTTATCCCGTTCACCGACTTCTCCAGTGTCACCAGCGTGCTCGTTTTCAACCTTCTCTCCGGCGTGCCGAACCTGCTGCTTAATTTCGCGCTCGCTCTCCGCGGCTTTCGTTCCTGGCAACCGGAAACCGCGTGAGCACATGTGGAATTTCGGTTACCATCTCGCGCGCACTCGCGGCGCTCTCATTCGCGCTACTTACCGGGCGCTGCTGCCGATCATCGTGCGGCGATCCATCCCTAACGAGACACAGCTCGACCTCGACGTCTTCACCTACTCCGGGGAAGCCGCGCTGCCGGAACAGATTGCTTCCGCGCGTTCATTTCTCAAGTTTGCCGGCCGCCCCGCCAGCTTCACTATCGTCTCAGATGGCAGCTACTCGCCGCGCAGCATCTCACTGCTGCAGAAAATCGATCCCCTCATCCGCGTAGCTAAGACGTCGGAGTTTGTTCCAGCTAAGATCGCCCCAGAGCTACGCGATTACCTCGCGAACCATCCTACCGGTAAACAACTCGCGCTCATCCTCTCCCTTCCACACCAACGCCCAGCGTTCTACTTCGATTCCGATGTTCTCTTCTTTCCCGGCGCTCGAGTAATCAGCGACCTGCGTGCGGGCACCGCTCTTTACCTGCGCGATTGTCAATTCGCCGGCGATGAGCGCTTGCTGCGCGACCCAGCCGAAAAGGCAAATCCGGTCAACACTGGTGCGCTCTTCCTCTTTGCTCGGCCCGATTGGTCGCTCGCGCTCGAACGTCTCCGGGAACTCAAAGGGACACCGAACTTCTTCACGAATCAGACCCTGACACACCTCGCCATGCATGTCAGTAACGCGCAGCCCCTCCATCCACAACAATTCGTGCTCAAGCTCGACGACCAGTTCTTCTCCCGCGACGAATATGCGCGCGACGACATCGCCCTGCGCCACTACGTCAATCCGGTGCGGCACAAATTCTGGTCATCACTCATCCGATGAATCGAAGCGAGCGGCCGCTCCGCATTTTGTGCGTCGTCAATCTGCCATGGGACCCGCGCCTCGGCGCCACCCGCGTCTGGATGGAGCTGGCGCAGGAATGGCGGGCCGCCGGCCACACGGTCGATCACTACTCGCTCAGTGAAGCGTTCCCGCGACCGACTTCCCGCAACACCATGCTCTCTCTGCGCCAGGTGCTGTTCGTCCGCCGCGCCGCGCGCTTCATCCGCGAAAACGCCGCGCGCTACGACGTCATCGATTCCCTTCTCGGCACCGTGCCGTTTTCGAAAACAACGCTGCGTTTCCACGGTCTGGTTGTCGCGCGTTCGGTCGGTTTTTATTGGCTCTATGAGAAGTTCGATCGTCACGCCCGCGTCCGCTGGCCCGAGCTCTTCCGCGGCAAACTCGCTGGACGTCTCTTCTATTCATTCACGCGCCGACACTCACTTCGCTCCGCCACGCGCGCCATTCGCCACGCTGATCTCCTCAACCTCCCGAACGATGACGAGCTCAGATCGCTTCGGCAGGATCTTCAATCAGACAAACCCGTTATCGTTCAGCCATACGGCTTGAGCAGGGAGCGCCGCCGCCAGCTCGCAGACGCCGCGCGTCCGCCCGAAGAACGCCTCGCTGCTCCGAAAATTTGTTTTCTCGGGATGTGGAGCGTCCGCAAAGGCGCGCGCGACCTGGGCGAGATCGTGCGCCGCATTCGCACCGTCATCCCCGCTGCGACCTTTCGCTTCCTCGGCACCTTCACCGCTGATGCTGTCGTGCTGCGGGACCTTGGCCTCGAGCAATGCGACTGGTGCGAAATTATCCGCGAGTACGAACCGGCGGATTTGCCAGCGCTGCTGAGCGATTGCAGCGCGGGCATTTTCCCGAGCTACATCGAAGGGTTCGGCCTCGGCTTGCTTGAGCAACTCGCGGCTGGAATTCCCACGGTCGCTTACGACGCGCCAGGTCCACGGCAAATCCTCGCGCCGGCGCGCGAGCAGCTTCTCGTCGGAGCCGGCAACGCCGCCGCCATGAGCGAACGGATCGGAGGCATCCTGCGTGCGCCGCGCGCCGAATACGCTGCTCTTCAGGCAAAATGCAGCGCGATTGCGACACAATACTCCTGGCGCGAAATCGCGGCGGAGACGATCGATATCTACCGCGCCCGACTCGAAGCAGATCGCACGATCATCTTCGCCCAGCCATTCGGATGGCGGTCACCGGGCGGCGGCGCGCGCATCATGCGTGCTCTCCTGCGCAACGCGCCGCTACCTGTGCGAATCATTTGCACTTCACCCGAGCATCCGCCAACCCAGCACGCAATTCACGAAACGCATCTGCCCTTGCGTCCGCACTTCGGGCGGCTCGAACGCTCGCGTTTTTCTGGAATCACACACGGCACTTCACCGCTCTTCGCCGTAAATTTTAAGCGCCGTCTCGAGCAGCGTTGCCATAATGCCCGCGCCATTCACGCCGTCGCGCATGGCGGCCTCGATTTCGCTTATGCTTTCGAGACCGCCCGGAAACTCCACTGTCCATTTTTTCTTCACGTGCACGACGACTTCCTTTACAGCGCCCGCGTCGATCGCATCGTCGCCGACGCTGCCATCTCGCGCGCCTGGTCGGGCGCGGCCGCGCGTTTCGTTATCAGCGGTCCGCTCGGCCAGGAATATCAACGCCGCTACGGCGCGGCCGATTACATTGTCATCACTGACGGCCTGGAACGGATCGCGCCCGCGCCGCGCCCGCGCGCGCGAGACAAACTGCGCATCTACTTCATGGGGTTATTTCATCTCGAGTACGAGCCGAATCTCCGCGCGCTTATCCAATCGCTGCGCACTTTGCAGCGCGACAATCTCCCTCTCAGCATGAACATGCGCTGCGGCAGCTTGCGCCGCGGCATTCTGGCGGAGGCCGATTTCGTTCGCGTGCTTCCCTTCGCTGAAGAAGAGGAAATCGAACGCGATCTGCGCGAAGCCGACCTTCTTTATTTGCCGCTTCCGTTCGATCCGGCGCACGCTTCCTTCGTTCGCTTCAGCCTTTCGACCAAACTCGTCACCTACCTCGGCAGCGGCATCCCCATTCTTTATCACGGCCCAGCCGAGTCAGCTGTGGGCGAACTGCTCGCGCAACATAACGCCGCCATCTTGTGCCACTCGCTCGAACACGCCCAGCTCACCATCATCCTTCGTCATTTCCTCGAGCACGCCGCAGCGAGCGAGTGCGCCGCATCGCATGCGCTCGAGCTCGCCCGCGCCAAGTTTTCGCTCAGACACATTCGCGAAAAATTCTGGAGCGCAATTAACGCAGCCGTCGCCACTTCATGAACGATCTCGCCCGCCGCGCTCGCTTCGATGGTCTGCTCTATCTTTGCAATCACATCGTCGCGCAGCTGCCCAGCCACACGCTGCGTCTCGGCTGGTACCGCCGCGTCATGGCATTCGAAATCGGCGACCGCTCTTTCATTTTCATGGGCGCGCGCTTCGATTGCCGCAGCGGTTTTTTCCTCGGGCATCACTCTGTCATCAACGAACGCTGCCGCCTCGATAATCGCGGCACCTTGCGCATTGGCAGCAACGTCTCCATTTCATCCGAAGTCTGCATCCTCACCGCCGATCACGATCCGCAGAGCGAGTCGTTCGCCGGCCGCAATCGCCCCGTCGAGATCGCGAATTATGTTTTTATCGGCACGCGCGCGATGATTTTGCCCGGCTGCACCATCGGGCGCGGGGCCATCGTCGCCGCCGGCTCGGTCGTGACCAGGGATGTTGAGCCATTCACCGTCGTGGCCGGCAATCCGGCGAAACCAGTCGGTCAGCGCCCGCAGAATCTCAGTTATCAGCTCGATTACGCGCGGCTCTTCGCATGAAGGCGAACGTGCTCCAAATCCTGCCGCGCGCTCCCGGCGCCATGGATGGCGTGGGCGATTACGCCCGGGAGCTCGCGCGTGGACTACGCGAACAGCACGGCATCGGCTCGGCTTTCGTCGCGCGCGAAACGGAATCGCGGTACGAGATCGATTCCTTCCGCATCTTCCCGTTGCAGGAGTTCTCTCAAGCGCGTGTCTCAGGTGAGACATGCGACGGTATCATCCTGCACTACGTCAACTACGGCTTTCAGAAGCGCGGCGTGCCGGTCACGCTCGTGGAATTCCTGAAGCAACTTCGCCGCGATTGCGGTGGCGCGCTCCTCGTCATTTTCCACGAACTCTTCGCCAGCGGGCCGCCCTGGCGAAGCGAGTTCTGGCTGCGCGGACTGCAGAAAAAAATCGCGCGCGATCTCGCGCAGCTTGCCGATGCGCGTGTCGTCAGCTGCGAATCGATGCGCCGCCAACTCGAGCGATTGTCTGCGGACAACAGCGCAATCGTGCAGCCGGTCACTTCCACCTGGGGCGAGCCGGCCCTCGATGAGGCCCAATTGCGCGAGCGCGATCCGCATTGCTGGCTCATCTGCGGCGGAACAGGGTTGGTCGAGCGCTCGCTTCGTTCCTTCCTGAAACTCGCGATTCCGCCGGAGATCGCGCCGCGCAAATTGTTCGTCATCGGCGGCGCGAACAACCCGCACGTGCGCGCCCTGCTGAACGCTCCCTCAGTTTTCAGCTCAGAATACTTTCCCGCGATCGCGCCCGGTGCCGCCGCGCCGATCTTCGCCGACTCTGCTTTCGCCTGGATGGATTACTTCTCCTCGCCCAATGTGCCCGCCGACGTCCTGCTCAAGTCGAGCACGTTCCTCGGCCTTTGTGCTCACGGCGTTGTCCCGGTTTTGCCCATAGTCTCCGGCGAAATTTCAGTCGATGAGGACGCCCTTCCGGTTCCCTTTCCGGCCACGAAAACGCCTGCGCCGATTGAACGTGGTGAAGCCGCCGTTGGCGCGCACCGATGGTATCATCGACGCGCTTCCGCCGCGGTCTTGACCCGCGTCATTGCGCAACAATTGCAGCTCGCGTGAATGCCCAGCGCCTCATCATTGTGCACTGGAACCGGCCACGGGAATGCGCCGCGACCGTCGCCGCATTCCGCAAACAAGACGCCGATTTGCGCATCGTTGTGCTCGATAACGATTCTGTCCCCAATGCGTTTGGAACATTGTGGAGCTCGCTGGATTCATCCGTCGAACTCCTGCCCCTGCCGGAGAACAGAGGCTGGGGGCCCGCGCTAAACGTCGCGCTACGCCAATGGCTGAATGAGGACGCCAGCGCGTTTTGTTTGATCAGCGCGCACGATGCTCAGCCGGCGCCGGAGTGTGTGCCGCGTTTGTTCGAAGCAATGACTCGCAATTCGAAGATTGGCATCGCCTGCCCGGAGTATCCCGATGGCAGCGCGCCGCGATTGTCTCCGCTGCACGGCGTTGCGCAGGAGTTCGGCGCGCGGTTACGGCCCGGAGACGTGCGCGAGATCGATGTTCCGCACGGCACGCTCATGATCCTCCGCCGCGAATGTCTGGCGGAGATCGGCCTGTTCGATGAACGTTATTTCGCCTATGGCGATGAACACGAGCTCGGTGCGCGCGCTCGACGGCGCGGCTGGAAAATCGCGCTGGTCGGCGGCGCGGTCGTGGGGAATCCGGAAACATCGACCGCCAGCGAGCTGCGCAGTTACCTCTTCACGCGCAACTCGCTCCTGCTCGTGCACGATTATTTCGGCCGTTTCGCGGCATGGCGTCGCGCCCTCTTCATCTTACTCAATACCATCCGGCTTTCGCTTCGGTCCGGACGAGACGAGTTCGCGTTTTCACCGAGTGCGCGCTGGCGCGGTTGCCGCGATTATTTCGCCGGACGCTTTGGTCCGCCTCCAGCGCGATGAAGATTCTGTTCTCCTCCTATGCCTACGCGCCGAGCATCGGCGGGATCGAAACTGTTTCGGCGTTGCTCGCGCGCGAATTTCTCGCCGCAGGTCACGACCTCGTCCTCCTGACCGAGACTGCAGGCTCAATTGCCCAGACTGAACCGTTCCCGATCGTGCGTAATCCGACGTTGCCGCAGCTGCACCAAAAGCTGCGCTGGTGTGATGTTATGTTGTATAACAACATATCATTGCGTCACCTCATCCCCGCACTTTTCACGCGCAAACCGCTGCTCATTGTTCACCAGACATGGATGCGCAACACGCGCGGCGAAATCGGCTGGAACGATCGCATAAAGCGCGCGCTCATGCCTCGAGTCAAAAACGTGGCCATCAGCGAAGCGATCGCGCGCGACATTGGTGTTCCGTCCGAGATCATCGGCAACCCATACGACGATTCCGTGTTCCAATTGCTTCCGGATACTCCGCGTGATCGCGACATCGTTTTCGTTGGTCGCCTTGTTTCCGATAAAGGCGTCGATCTGTTGCTGCGCGCAGCAGCATTTCTGCAGCAACCGAGCTTGACCATCATCGGCCGTGGACCGGAAGAAGAGAGTCTGCGCAGGCTGGCCCGCGAGTTGAAACTCGATGTGACGTTTGCCGGCGCGAAATCCGGCGCCGAGTTGGCGGAAATGCTGAACCGGCATCAGCTCATCGCAATTCCTTCCCGCTGGCCCGAGCCGTTCGGCATTGTAGCGCTGGAAGGCATCGCCTGCGGTTGCGTGGCCCTCGGTTCCGAAGAGGGCGGTCTTGCTGAAGCGATCGGCCCCTGCGGTCCCACATTCCCCAACGGTGACGTGGAGCGCCTGGCGCGATGTTTACAGCAATTGCTCGGCGATGCCGGCCTGCGCGATCAGTTCCGCGCCGCTGCGCCCTCGCACCTGCAGCATTTCCGCCGCTCGGTCGTGGCGAAGCGTTACCTGGAGATCCTGCACAGCCTTGTCATCCCGAGCGGAGCGAAGCGAAGTCGAGGGATCCCGTCGCGTCAGCTTTAAGCTTGCAATGATTGTTCTCGCCCATCCCACCGGCAACGAAAACGTTCGCCAGGCCGCACTCGCCTTCGCCGAAGCGAACCTGCTCCGCCAATTCTGGACAACCCTCAACTGGAATCCCGATTCCATCCTCGACCGAACCTCGCCCGCGCGATTGCGCGAAACACTTCGCCGCCGCGCCTATCCAGAAATCGTGCGCCGGCGAACGCATGCGCTCCCGTTGCGGGAAATGGCGCGCCTGCTCCTCGGCGCCGCCAATGTACCGGTCTTTGCAAAACACGAACGCGGCCCGCTCAGCATCGATGCCGTCTGTCGCGCGCTCGACCGCAAAGTCGCAGCCGAGATTGCGAAGACGGTGAAGTTCACTGCCGTTTACGGCTATGAAGATTGCGCCTTGGAAACTTTCATAGTCGCGCAAAGACGCGGCTTTGCCCGCACCTATGATTTGCCCATCGGCTACTGGCGCGCCGCGCAGCGCATCTTTGCTGAAGAACGCGAGTGCGAACCGGAGTGGGCGGCGACGTTGACCGGCACGCGCGACAGCGAGGAAAAGCTCGCCCGCAAAGATGAAGAGCTGCGTCTCGCCGATCGCGTCGTCGTCGCCAGCAGCTTCACAAAATCAACACTCGCCGTTGCGCCGCACTCGCGCGACGTGTCGGTTATTCCATACGGCACCCCGCTGATTAACGAAGGCGAGCTGCTCAATTGCCCGGGCAAATTGCGCATTCTCTTTGCCGGTTCCCTCGGCCAGCGCAAAGGATTATCCTACGCACTGCGCGCGGTGGAAAAACTTGGTCGCGACCGTTGCGAGCTGACTTTGCTCGGCCGCAAAGCGGTAAACGGCTGCCGCGCTCTCGATGATGCGGTGCGAAAACATCGCTGGGTTCCGAGCGTGAGCCACGGCGAAATGCTGCGCGAAATGCGCGAACATGACGTCGTCCTTTTCCCTTCGCTCTTCGAAGGATTTGGCCTCGTTATCACCGAAGCGATGTCGCAAGGCACGCCCGTCATCACCACCCCGCACACGGCTGGGCCAGACATCATCGAAGACGACGTCGATGGCTTCATTGTGCCGATCCGATCCGCCGACGCCATCGCCGAGAAGCTCGAGTTGCTCGTGACCGAACCGTACCGCCTGTATTCGATGAAAATCGCCGCCCGCGAAAAAGCCAGGGGGCGTCCCTGGGATAATTATCGCCGCCAACTCGTCGCAGTGGCACGCGAAGTGATGAATAGTTAGCCGCTCGCATGCCGCCGCCCGCGAAAAAACCGCCCCCCCCGAAAGCGCTCTCGCGTGATCCTCACGCGACCCTGCTGCAAAACATCCGGCGCCTGCTCTGGCTCTATATTTTCCTGCTCGTGGTCGAAGGCGCGCTGCGCAAATGGGTCGTGCCGCAGCTCTCGAATCCGCTCCTGCTCGTGCGCGATCCCATCGCGCTCCTCGTTTACGTCCTCGCCATTCGCGCGCGTGTCTGGCCGCGCAATCAGTTCATCTATTTCCTCGCAGCCATCGCGGTTCTCTCGTGGCTTGTCGCCGTTCTTGTGCTCGAGCCTTATGTGCCGATGTCGCGCGTTCTCATCGTCACGACTTACGGATTTCGCTCAAACTTTCTCCACCTGCCGCTGATCTTCATCTTCGCCAAGGTCTTCGATGCCGAAGACATCAAGAAAATCGGCTGGTGGATTTTGCTCGGCATGATCCCGATGGGCTTGATCATGGCCCTGCAATTTCACGCGTCGCCCGATTCGTTCATTAACCGCACCGTCGGCGCCGGCGAAGGCGAACAGATCACCGCCGGCGGCGGCAAAATCCGGCCACCGGGCACGTTCTCATTTATTTCCGGACCGATTTATTACGTCGCGCTTTCGGTCGCATTCGCGATCTACGGCGCGCTCTCGCGCGCGACTTACCGCAACTGGCTGCTCGTCTCATCCGCTCTCAGCATTCTCCTCGCCATCGTCGTCTCCGGCAGCCGCTCGCTCGTTGTCTCGGTGTTGCTCGTCATTTTCTCCCTCGCCATCGTGCTCGTTCTTCGACCCGAAGCGGTCAATCGCTTCGGTCGCACTCTCTTCACCCTCGTCGTCGCGGTCTATCTCATCACACGCATTCCCATCGTCCAGGAAGGCATGCACATTCTTTCCGATCGGTTCACGGAATCGGCCGAGGTCGAGGAGACGACGGTCACGCGCGGATTGATCGAGCGTACGCTGGGCGGATTTACCGAAGGATTGAAGGTGATCAATCGCATCCCGCTGGGCGGTTACGGACTCGGCATCGGCACCAACGTCGGCTCCCGCGCGCTTGTCGGCCGTGTCACATTTTTGCTTGCCGAGAACGAATGGTCGCGCGTTTTGCTCGAGAACGGCCCTGTTCTCGGCCTGGCTTTTTTAATCTGGCGCACCCTGCTCGTCGGCCGCATCGGCTGGCTGGCCTTGCGCGCGCTCGGTCGGGCCGAGATTCTGCCGCTCCTTCTTTTCAGCGTGGGCTTCGTCGTCCTTCTCAACGGGCAGCTCGGTCAGCCCACCAGCCTCGGTTTTGCCGTCGTTCTCAATGGCCTTTGTCTCGCTTCCGTGCGCCCGCGCGAAATCATCGCTCCGCCCGTTGTGCCCGGCGTCGCGCCACGCGTCGTCCGCAGCCGTTCGCCTTATGCGGAGCGATTGCACGGCCCCGGCCCCGCTCCCCACACCAATGGTTCTGTTGATCGGTAACTTCGGGCCCGACCAGCAGCAAAGCATGCAGCGCTTCAGTGAAATGATGTTGCGCGAGCTCCGCGCTCTCGGTGTCCCGGTTAAACTGATGCGGCCGCAGCCCGTGCTGACGCGACTCTGGCGCATCGACTTCGCGAAAAAATGGGCCGGCTATTTCGACAAATACGTCTTTTTTTCGCTGCGTATTCACTTCGGCAAATCAGCTCACCTCGTCCACATCTGTGATCATTCGAACGCGGTCTACGCGCCGCACTTCCGCCACGCGCGCGTGGTTGTCACCTGTCACGATCTGCTCGCCGTCCGCGGCGCGCTCGGTGAAGAGACCGATTGCCCCGCGTCGTTCACCGGAAAATTTTTGCAGCGGTGGATTCTGCACGGGCTGCGGCGGACCACCGCGCTCGCTTGCGTCTCGGACGCGACCGCCGCGGACGCGAAGCGTCTGCTTGCCGACGGAGAAAACGCACCGCGCATCAGCGTTATCGAAAACGGATTGAATTATTCTTACCGGCCCTTGCCGGAAGGCGAAGTCACGACGCGTCTGGCGCCGTTGCAAAGATTGAAACTTGATCGCCCTTTCGTGCTGCATGTCGGCTCGAATCTGCGCCGGAAAAATCGCGCCGGCGTTCTCCGCATTTTCGCGAAGACAAAAGACGAATGGAACGCGCAGCTCGTCTTCGCCGGCGACCCGATCGCGAGCGAGCTGAGCGCGGACGCGCGCCGGCTCGGCATCACACATCGCATCGTCGAGATCGTCGCGCCGGAAAGCGAATTGCTCGAAGCGCTCTACAATGGCGCGCATGCGCTGCTTTTTCCGTCACGGTTCGAGGGCTTCGGCTGGCCGATCGGAGAGGCGCAAGCTTGCGGTTGTCCAGTTTTAACGAGCAATAGGCCGCCGATGTCTGAAGTCGCGGGTGACGGGGCCTTGCTGCGCGATGTCGAGGATGAAGACGGTTTTGCTGAGGATCTCATGCGTCTGCGCGATCCAGCGCTGCGCCTGAAACTCCGAGAGCTCGGGCTGAAAAACGCGGAGCGTTTCAGCGCACGCAAAATGGCGGAGCGTTACCTCGCGCTTTATGGCGAGCTCGGAGCCGCGGCATGAAAACCATCCTCATGCTCGCGGCCATGCTTCTGCCATGGAACCTGCGCCGCACATTTCTCGAGCGGCAATTCGGTTTTCAAATCCATCCCACCGCGCACATAGGCCTGGCCTGGATCTTTCCCGCACGCCTGATCATGGAGGAAGGCAGCAGCATCGGTGACCTCACCGTCGCGAAGAACCTCGACCTGCTTCATCTCAAAACCCGCGCCACCATCGGCCGAGGCAACTGGATCACCGGATTTCCGCTGGGCGATTCGGCGCATTTCGCCGGCGAAACCGATCGCCGGCCAGAGCTCATCGTCGGCGAACACTCCGCCATAACGAATCGCCATCTGCTCGATTGCACCAGCTCCATCTCCATCGGCGCGTTCACCACCGTCGCGGGATTCGCCTCGCAGTTTATCTCGCATTCCATCGACATCCGTCTCAACCGCCAGACTTCGCGCCCGATCCGCATCGGCAGCTACTGTTTCGTCGGCACAAATTGCGTTGTCCTCGGCGGCGCGGCGCTGCCCGATTACTGCGTGCTCGGCGCCAAATCGCTCCTCAACAAAGCGCACACGCAAACGCATCGGCTCTACGGCGGCGTGCCTGCGCGCGAGCTGCAAACGCTCTCGCCCGACTGCGCCTACTTCAGCCGCAGCGAGGGCTTCGTCGTTTAGTTTGAAGATTCTCCAGACAGTGCAGACGCTGAATCCGGAGACCGGCGGCGTCGCCCGCGCCGTCATTTCGCTCAGCACGGCGATGCAGAAACGCGGGGCGCAGATCACCATCGTAACGCAGGATAAGGCCGGCGCGCCCTGGCTGCGCGATCTGCCGGTTTGCGTTAACGCCCTCGGCGAAGGGCGAACGAGTTACCGCTATTCGCGTTCATTGCGCGCTTGGCTGCGCGAACATATTGCAGAATTCGACTGCGCCATCGCCCATGGCATCTGGCAATACCACTCCTTCGCGCTCGCACGGGAGTGCCGCAAAACATCCACCCCATATTTCGTTTTCCCTCACGGCATGCTCGATCCGTGGTTCAAGCGCACCTACCCGCTCAAGCACTGGAAAAAATGGCTCTACTGGCCCTGGGCTGATTACCGCGTGCTGCGCGATGCCGCCGCCGTCATCTTCACTTCGGAGGAAGAGCGCATTCTCGCGCGGCAATCGTTCTGGCTCTACCGCCCCAAGGAAGCCATCTCTCCGCTCGGGGTGGAAGCACCACCCGACTCCGGCCCCGGCGCGAAGCTTCTTTTCGTCGCCAAATTTCCTGAAATCGAGAAAACGCGGATGCTCCTTTTCCTCGGCCGCATTCATCCAAAAAAGGGATGCGACATGCTCATCGATGCCTTGCCGCGCCGCGCCGCGCTCGATCCGATTACGCTCGTGCTTGCCGGTCCCGATCAGGTCGGCTGGACCGCGCCGTTGCGCGAACGGCTGAGCCGCATGGACGTTTCGCCGCGCGTCATCTTTGCCGGAATGCTTGAGGGTGCGCTCAAACGCGGCGCATTCGAGAACGCCGATGCCTTCGTCCTACCATCGCATCAGGAAAATTTCGGCGTCTCCGTCGTCGAAGCGCTTTCCTACGGCGTGCCGGTTCTGATTTCTGACAAGGTGAACATCTGGCGCGAGATCGATGCCGACCGCTCCGGTTACATCGAGCCCGATGATCTCGCCGGCACGACGCGGTTAATCCAGCGCTGGCTGCAGACCTCGCCCGCCGAACGCGAGAGGATGCGGGCGAATGCGCGCCGGTGTTTTCAGCAGCGATTCGAAATCGGCCGCGCCGCCGATTCTCTCCAGAGAATTCTGCGCGAAAAGGCGCGATGAAAATCACCATTGTGCTCGGCGCTTTTTTCCCGGTGCCGCCGACGATGGGCGGCGCGGTCGAGAAAGCGTGGTTTGCTCTTGCCCACGAATTCGCCGCGCGCGGTCACGAGGTCACGATGATCTCGCGCGCGATGCCCGGGCTTGCACGAAACGAAACCGTGGGGGAGGTCCATCACGTGCGCGTGCCCGGCTTCGACACACCGCGTTCATTGCTCTGGCTGAAGTTCCTCGATCTCATCTACTCATTGCGTGCGCGCCGTGTTCTTCCGCGCGCTGACATTCTCGTCACCAACACCTTCTGGTTGCCCGTGCTCGCGCGCGATTCTTCACGCGGGAAAATCTACGTGCACGTCGGCCGTTATCCGAAAGGTCAAATGCGCTTCTACCGGCGTGCCGCGCGGCTACAGGCGCCATCAATGGACATCGCGAATGCGATCTCGCGCGAAGCTCCCTCACTTGCGCAGCGAACGATCGCCCTTCCTTACCCGCGCCCCCAGGGTGCTGACGCGCCACCGCTCGCCGCGCGCGAGAAGATCGTGCTTTTCGTCGGCCGGGTTCATCGCGAAAAAGGTGTGCATCTGTTGATTGACGCATTTGGTAAATGCAAGGGCAACGATCTTGCAGGTTGGAAGCTCGTGATCGTGGGGCCCACGGAGATCGATCAAGGCGGGGGTGGCGACGAATATGCCGCGCGCCTGCGCACGGTAGCGGCGCGTTCTCCCGTAGAATTTCGCGGTCCTGTTTTCGATGAGGCCGCGCTCGCGCAAGAATATGACCAGGCTGAGATCTTCGTTTACCCATCGCTTGCTGCACGCGGCGAAACATTTGGCCTCGCGCCACTGGAAGCGATGTCGCACGGTTGCGCCGTGATCGTTTCGGACCTCGCCTGTTTTCGCGATTTCATCATCGATGGCGAGACGGGTTTTGTTTTCGATCACAATGCCGTGGATCCGGCAGCATCACTCGCCGCCGTCTTACATGCAGCCGTCGCCGATCCACTTCGGCTCGCGCGCATCGCCGAAGCAGGTCGGCAAAAATCCGAAGAGTTTTCGCTCGCACGCGTGGCTGACAGGTTTCTTGCTGACTTCAACGCGGTGATCACCGATGCCGAACGAACAGGTCGTTAATCCAAATCAGAGCAGCGCGTTCGAGTCACCGTGGAGCGGCGGCGACCGCGTGTTGCGCGTGCTGTGGGAGTTTTGCTGGGCTGTTTTTTGTCAATGGACGCCGAAGCCGCTTAATCCATGGCGGCTTTTTTGGTTGCGCGTTTTTGAAGCGAAGATCGACGGCACGCCTTTTGTCCATTCGCGCGCGCGCATCGCCATTCCGTGGAATCTCACGCTACACGATCGCGCCTGTCTCGGTGATCGCGCCAATGCCTACACGCTCGGCCCAATCGAAATCGGCGAACGCGCCACCATCGCGCAGGAAGTGTATCTCAGCACCGGCAGCCACGATTTCACGCAACCCGGCATGCCGCTGACCGTGGCGAAGATCACCATCGAACCGGACGCGTTCATCGGAGCGCGCGCGTTCATTTTGCCCGGTGTGACCATCGGTGCGCGCAGTGTCATCGGTGCGTGTTCAGTGGTGACGAAGGATGTGCCGCCGGACGTGATCGCGGCCGGAAATCCTTGTCGCGTTTTGCGTCCGCGATGAACGCGCGCGTTCCGGTCTCGATCATTGTTCCGATCAAGAACGAGGCGGCGAATCTGCCGCGTTGTCTCGAGGCGGTGAAATGGGCAAACGAAATTTTTGTCGTCGATTCGCAGAGCACCGATGGCTCGATCGCAATCGC
>JBBPYF010000035.1:0-7801 GCA_038200165.1 Chthoniobacterales bacterium
GCAGTTCGAGCTCCGTTTCTCCGGGCATTTGAGCGAACTCAAATGAGTCCAGGTAACTCGCCTGCGTCAGCCAGGTAACTACTCCATACTGCGTCTCGATCTGATATTGCAGGCCGATATCGACGCCACGCGCCTTCTGTGATCCGGAATTCTGATAAGCCTCTTCGATTGATACGATCTCTCCATTGGCGTTGCGGTTACCCGCTTCAAGAGGCAGCAATCGACCGGTAACGGACCGGTTAATGACATTCTGCAGGTCAGGAATAGCGACCCGGCCTTTGCTCTCGATGTCGTAAAAGTCGATCGTCACGGTCAGACCTTGGACAAATTTCGGCGTGTAAACGAAGCCACCGCTAAAGGAGCGCGAATCTTCCGGCTGCAAGTTTGGCCGCGGAAGCATCGTTCTTTTCCAGCTGCGAAGCGGCGGCGGCCAGTTCCACCGCGCCGCGCCCTTCGCGAATGGCTTCGTCTTTGCGCCCCAGAAAAGCATCGATCAATCCAAGGTTGATATATGAGTGATAGTCGTTAGGCCAAGTTGCCCTGCGCTTCTCCATCTCCTCCCGCGCGGCCATGAGCGCGCGCTCGATGCCGGCGCGGTCGCCGCCGCGACCGACCGCGAGCAAAGCTTCGAGCATTACCTTTGGATGCGGCTCACCTTCGAAAGAGGTCGCGGGCAGCTCGCGGAGAAGCTGTTCCGCCGCGTCGAAATCGCGCTCTAGGAGCGCGAGATCGAATTGGAAAGACCTATGAATTTCTGATTGGTCACCATCAGGGCCTTTGGGACTCCTTGCCAGCTCTTGCTTGAGTGGATCCAGCTTCCCAGTCCGCAGGACTTCGTCCCACGCGCGGTGGTATATGCCATGACGTTGGGGGCCGGGCACAATAACTCGGACCCGTTCTCCCGTTCGCTCGGCTTCGGGCCAATCGCGCACGTCGCGCAGCGTCATGGCCAGCATGCGCATGACGGTGATGTTGCGCGGGTCCAGTACTTCGGCCCGGCGGAGCGCGGCGATTCTTTCGCGAATCTTATTCACTTGTCGATAAAGGGTGGCCCGCATCTGCCAGACATCAGCCGAATTCGGCAGCAACTTTTCCGCCTCCGTCAGTTCCACCAGCGCGCGATCAGAATCGTGTGTGCCCCAATAGTAATAAGCCAGCGCCAGCCTGGCTTCGCCCATCGCCGGCCGGAGACGCAAGGCCTCCTCACCTTCCTCGAGGGCTTTCCCTTTGCGGACTGGATCGCCATCGGGCCCCGACGAGGCCCCGCTCAGCCGAATCGAAAACCGGGCGCGCGCGAGCGCAAAGGTGGGATCAAGATCGATCGCTTGTTGATAAAGTTTCAGGGCCTCTTCGGGATCGTCATCTGCCACCATGATCCGGAGATCCATCTCCCGAGCGCGGAGGTAGAGAAGATAAGCCTGCGGACTTTCGGTCGGCTTGGTCGCGACTACGCTCTTCTCAACGGGCGTAAGAGTGGCCTGGAGCTCGTGCGCGATTTGGAGCGCCACTTCGCCCTGCAACGAAAGCGCATCAGTCAAACTGCGCTCGTAACGTTCCGACCAAACCTGTTTATCATTGCGGGCGTCAATCAGCTGCACGTTGATGACCACATAACCGGCTGAACGGCGCACGCTGCCTTCGAGGACATGCGATACGCCAAGGGCCTGACCTCCCGGAGCTTACCAGCCATCGCTGCTCCGCGGTATGCCATGACAGATGCCCTGGCAATAACGGTAAGTTCTTTGATTTTCCCCAAGCTGGTCAGGACATCGTCTTGAATGCCATCGGCAAAAAAGGCGTCATCTTTTTCCGCGCTCAGATTTTCAAACGGCAAAACCGCGATACTCTTTTCCGGGATTATTGACTCCGCTGGCGCTGCTGTTGTCGTCGTCGTCGTTTTTAATTTCCGGGCTGTGGTGTAACCGAAGATAGCGATGCCGATGAGCAACGCAGTCGCGAGCAGGGCGCCCGCGATGAGGAAACGTCGTTTCTTCTGAAAGCGCAGTCGCTCGGTCCGCGAGGCGACTTCTTGTCGCTGGTGTAATTGCTCGAACTTTTCCGGAATCGTCGGATTGCCGAACTTGTCGCCACACAAACTAACGACACTAAGCTTAACGCCGTGCTTCACTTCGATCTCACCCAAATCGTGCAACTGAGTTCGCCAGCGGCCGTATTGGGCGAGGTCATCAGCAATTCGTTTGGAAAGCAAAATGTGCCCGGCATCGCCGCAATCCATCACTCGTTGCGCCATGTTGATACCAGCGCCGGCGACGTTTCGGGCATCGTTCACATCGGTCACCCGATCGACTGGTCCGCTGTGAATTCCCATGCGCAATGGCAGCTCCCGGTGCTCACGCAATTCCTTCGCGATCTGCACGGCACAACGCACCGGCTCCTCCGGACTGCCGAAGAAGGCCAGAACCATTCCATCGCCAGTAGGAAGTCGCACCAGTCCTCCAGTTGCCTCCCCCGCGCGAAACTCTTTCGTATTGCGAACGATCAGATTGAGCTGCCTGGCGCAGTCGGTCTGTTCATCCACCAGCAGTTTGGAATAACCGACGATGTCCATGAACAGGACATGTGCGATCTCAAGCGGAGATTCGGCGTCCGATTCAGCAGTCATAGCTGCGCGTCAGGCCCGGCCTAGCGCGTCCCGCTACCATGCCGCCGATCGCGCAGATAGTCTAGGAGTAGCTAAGTTCCGTTGAAAAGCTCGCACGGCGTACAGCCTGTCATTCCGAGCGGAGTCGAGCAATCTCTCGCTATTCTTTTTAAACATCAGAGATGTCTCGGTCCGAGCCGGACTGGCACGTTCGCTCGACATGACAAAAGGCGCTTGGGACAAGGCACCCTGCAGCGCAGTAGGTGAAGCCGAGCTTATCAACAGAGCCGAGTAGCTACTGTGAAGTAGAGGAACCACCCGACGAAGCTCTTCTGGTCAAGGCCGAACTCGGAAAAACGATCTTACACCATTCCCAATTTCATCCGGCCGGCTTCGCTGATCATGTGCTGGTTCCACGGCGGGTCCCAGACCAGCTGGACGTCGGCTTCATCGACGCCATCGATGGAAAGAATTTTACTTTGGGCGTCGTGGGCGATGGCCGGCCCCATGCCACAGCCCGGCGCGGTCAACGTCATTTTTACATCGACGCGAGTGCCGCCATCATCCTTCTTGGTTAGCTGGCAATCGTAAACCAAACCGAGATCGACGATGTTAACCGGAATTTCCGGGTCGAAGCATTGTTTCAATTGGTTCCACACCTCCTCCTCGGAGACTTCGCCGCCGCTCGCGCCCGCTCCGTTCGCAGATGGAGATAACGACTGGGGTTCGATCTTCTCTAATCCGAGGGCATCGCCATCCTTTTCTGCGACACGGGCCAGTCCATGATATGTGGCAATTGTATAACTACCGCCGAGTGACTGCGTGATGACGCCTGGCGTTCCAGCGGGAATGGTGAATTTCGTTCCCATCGGAATCGCAATCGCTTCAAGGTCGCGGCTGGTGGTGAATTCAGTGTTCTCGTGCATGGCAGAAATTCCCTAGCCACAGATTAACACAGATTTACACCGATGGGAGGACTGCTCACCGCCCTGAATCCGTGTTTCATCCGTGTTCATCTGTGGCGAAAATAATCTTCACTTTCTCCGCAGACGATGACGACAGTTTGCTGAGGAGAGTGTGAGAGTCTGCTGCCTCGGGTGGTGCTGTCGAGGCGGAGAGAGCGTTTCGTAAGGCGCCTTCCACCAATTGCGCACAGTGAATCTTCACCGGCGGCAATGCGCCGAGCGGTGCGGCGAGTTCTTCGCCGCTCATTGTCTTCGCTTCCTCGGCTGTTTTTCCCTTGAGTAATTCTGTTGCCACACTCGCGACCGCGATCGCGGTTTGGCAGCCAAAAGATTGAAACGTGGCGCGATCAATCACCTTGCGTCCGTTCTCTTCCTTAAATTTGATCCACATCCGTAGCATGTCGCCGCAA
The DNA here is from genome assembly GCA_038200165.1 of Chthoniobacterales bacterium. Classification (GTDB taxonomy): domain Bacteria; phylum Verrucomicrobiota; class Verrucomicrobiia; order Chthoniobacterales; family UBA10450; genus AV69. Next base: position 3,978 of record JBBPYF010000035.1, read on the forward strand.
TCGGCGCTGCCGACCGTGCCCACCGCATCGGCGTCGCTCATTTCGCCAAGGTTCTGCGGGTTGCTGATGGCGTCCGCTATTTTGTTTTCCAAATCGCTCATAGCAACTCGTCATCCCGAGCGCAGTCGAGGGATCCCGCGGCGTTTCCCTTAAGGTTTCGCATCGGGACTCCTCGACTCCGCTTCGCTTCGCTCGGAATGACGTTCCAACTCATACCGCGGCAACTTAGGATCAACTTCGGCACTCCAGGCGTCGATTCCCCCGCGTAGTACCTTCACGTTTTCAAATCCATGTCCCTGGAACCAGGCGGCGGCATCGAGACTCCGTTCGCCGGAGTGATCATAAATGACGAGCAAATCCTGTCGCGACCATTTGCTCGTCATTTCCTGCATCAGGTCCTGGCTGAAAAAGTGCGCGCCAGCGATCTTGACCGCTTCAAATTCTTCGCGCGTGCGAATGTCGAGCAGGTTGACGCGTTCGCCCCTTGTCATTTTGCCCCCCAATTCGCGCGGCTCAATTTGCATCGCGCGCTCGGCCGCATCCGCGGCTGTAATTTCGTCCAGCACCTCGTGGACCGGCAAGTTATCGTTGCGCCCGCAAACGCCGGCCAGCGTCTCATTCATGGCGAAACCGCAGGAGCTGCAACCGCCAATGTGATATTTGCGAAAGAGGGCGCGTTGCGCCCCCGGGAATTGCCGGAGTAATTCACCCATCGTCATGTTCGGGTCTAGCGCGACTGGCATGAGACTAAATTACGGTCATCCCGAACGAAGTCGAGGGATCCCGCGGCGCTTCCTTTAAGGTGACTTCTCGGGATCCCTCGACTGCGCTCGGGATGACACTTTTCCACCCGCCGTCCCTCCAGAGATGCTGCAATAACGCAACAGAGCCTGCGGGGGACAGGGCAGCTACAATGCGATTACTCTTACTCCTGCTCCGGTTTCTATCGCTTCGATTAGGATTACGAGCATGAGCCGAGCAGGAAGTTCTTAGGCGCGCGGGTGCGCTTCAGCGTAGGCTTTCTTCATCCGCTCGACGGTGACGTGGGTGTAGATTTGCGTGGTCGATAAACTGGCGTGACCGAGCAGCGCCTGCACGCTGCGCAAGTCCGCCCCGCGATCCAGAAGATGCGTGGCGAAACTGTGACGCAATTTGTGCGGCGAAATGTTGATGGGAATGCTGGTGTGCCGCAGATACCGGCGCACGATGAGCCAGATGGAGCGCGCGGAAATGCGGCGGCGCAATTTGTTAATGAATAGCGGACCGCTGTGTACCTTGGCCGCAGTGCGATACCGCTGCACCGCTTCCAGCGCAGGCAGTCCGACCGGGCAAATCCGCTCCTTTCTTCCTTTCCCGAAGACACGCACCGATTCGGTGTAAAGGTCAACATCGGAAACATCGAGCACGGCCAGCTCGCTCAGGCGCAGACCGCTGCTGTAGAAAAGCTCGAGCACAGCGGCATCGCGCAGCGGCATCCAAGCCGGCGCCGCGCGCAATTTCTTTACGCGCAAGGGCGCAGTCACCAGCTCTTCGGCCTGGCCTCGCGTCAGCACGATCGGCAGCTTTTTTTCCAGCTTCGGCAAGCGCACATCCGCCGCCGGATTGTGCTGAATCTTCTTACGCGCGCGCAGAAATTTGTAGAAGGCGCGGAGCGCGGAAAACTGGAGCCGAATGTAACTGCGCGCCGCTTCCGCTTTCGAGAGTCGGTAGAGATAGGCGCGAAAATCATCGGCGCTGCATTTGCTCCAGGCTTTCCCGCAGACGTGCTGGCGAATGCTCGCCAGCGCGCTTCCGTAGGCGCGCAGCGTGTGTGCGGAGGCATTGCGCTCGTGCGCGAGAAAACGGAGGAATTCGCGCGCCAGCGAATCGCTCGTCTTCGGCTCAGAGCTGCGGCTTTTCAATCACGTAGCGCGTATTCGTAGCCGACGCGCGGGGCGAGAACTGGCTCGGAAAAATCGGCGGCGGATTAGTCGAGATGAGCTGGTAATTCTTCAGCACGAACTCGGGGTAAAATCCGTTGCTCGCCGGCTCGTAGACCTTGTCGCCGGTGAAGTAGCCGTAGAGTTTGTATTCGTAATTGTTGTCGCTGCCGAAATCGAGCCGTTCGCGATCGGGCGCGAGCTTCTGTTTTTCATTCAACATCACCAGCTGCGCTTCACTCCAAGGCTGGCCGGGTTTGCGCACGTAACCCCAGAACTTGAAATCTGCTTTATAATAGCGCCGGCCCACGAAGTAATCGCCAGGCGCTTCAGCGGCATATCGCTGCGCCATCTCGATCTTCGCCTGCTGGATGCCCTGCGGCACCGTCTCGCAACCGGCCAGCAACAGAAGCAAGCTCAGCCAAGGCAGAGCGCGTTTTGTCATGATTGAATCTGTTGCCCAGCGCAGCGCCTCGCGCAATGGCGGAAAATCAGCAGGTCATCCCGAGCGACAGTCGAGGGATCCCGTGGATGCCACCTTTACCGTAACGCCGCGGGATCCCTCCACTACGCTTCGCTCCGGTCGGGATGACGATGCGAAGGTGTTACCTTTGTATCTGATTGCCTGCGACACGCGATTTCGTAGACTCACCACATGATCGAGCTCGAAGTTTACGCGGCCGGATTGCGCAACCTCGACACCATTCTCGAGCTCGATCGCCAGCTCGAGACCGTTCCCGGCCTGCGCTACAAGGTCGATCGCAATCACGATCTCGTTTATTTCGAGCTGGAGGAAGCCGGCGTCACCCTGCGCGAACTGCGCGCCATGTTTCGTAAGATCGGATTGGAGCCGCGGTTCATCGGCGCCATTCCCGACGAATTGCGCGATCGCACCAAAACTGAACGGCTTGCTTCCTGACGCGCGCGGGATCAGGCCAGCAATCGCGCAGCCCTCATGACGCGTCGATTTTTCATTGCCATGGGCGCGCCGGTTGTCGCCTTCGCGCGCTACCTCGGCGAGCTGGTGCTGCTCGCGCTCGATACCGTTCGCTCCCTTTTTACCCATCGACTGCGGTGGCGCCTGTTTTTGCGGCAGGTCGTCGAGATCGGTTTGCTCTCGCAGCTGGTCGTGATAGTCACCGGCGGGTTCACCGGCGCGGTCTTCGCCGCGCAGACTTATTTTCAATTTAACAAAATCGGCATGGGCTCCGCGGTCGGCGCAGTTGTATCGGTCGCGATCTGTCGCGAACTCGGGCCCGTCTTAACCGCGCTCATGGTAAGCGGCCGCGTCGGCGCGGCCATGTCGGCCGAGATCGGCACGATGAAAGTGACCGAGCAGATCGATGCGCTGCGCGCTCTCGCGGTTTATCCGATCGATTACCTGGTCGTGCCACGCGCGCTGGCGATGACAATTTCGATGCCGCTGCTCACAGCCGAGTGCATCGGCTTCGGCATCATCGCCGGTTACTTCGCCGCCATCACGCTGCTCGATGTCAACGGAACCTATTATGTCGCAAACATGGTGCGCTGGACGCTCATGCGCGATCTTTACATGGGCCTGTCGAAAGCATTCGTCTTTGGCATTCTCATCGTCTTCATTTGTTGTCACAAAGGGCTGACGACGCGCGAGGGCGCCGTCGGCGTCGGCCGAGCTACGACGGAAGCGGTGGTCATCTCCTCGCTCGCAGTGCTCATCGCAAATTTCTTCCTGACGATGACGCTGAATATCGTTTACCCGGCGGGGTACCAATAGAAACCCTTGGAAGCGTTGCTAAACGCCGGGCGTTGTAGCTGCCCGCCGGGCGCGGCGGCCGAAAACACCGCGGGGGCCCGTCGCACCCCCAGCCCCCCCGGCCCGCGGCCGCCAACAAGGGTTAGCGGCCGTGGCACACCCGCGCGGTAAAA
>JBBPYF010000036.1:0-20580 GCA_038200165.1 Chthoniobacterales bacterium
CCGCCGGGATAAAACGAGTCGCCGGAGACTTCCACCACCGGCACCGGCGCTTCCGGCGAAATGCGCCCGACCGTGCCCCAGACAAATTCATCCAGCATGAGGTCGCCAATGACCAGGACGCGCTGCCTGCGAGCGCGGTCGAGGATTTGGCGCAATCGTTGCTGTTTCATGAGGATGCCGCCGAGGAGTTGGCGCGATTCCATTGAGTTAAGCAAGATTTGAGCACACCGCGCTTCTATTTAGTGTTGCATAAATCCTGAATACGCGTTCGAAATCAACAGTCGAAGCTGCCGATGATTCGAGTTTTTAAATTCAAGAAATGGGCGGGGTTTGCCCTCGCGAGCGTGGCGCTGAGCGTACAGGCCGCGCAAGCTCCGCAGCACATCGACGTGCGGCAAATCTCGAAAAAGGTCGAGGACGTGGTGGTGCCGTTGCCCAACGAGGTCTTCGGCGCGCTCAATAAACTCGGCCCGGTCAATTGGAAGGAATTCGTGCGCACGGAGAAAAGCGCCAATTTCACCGAGCGGCCGCGCATCGCGCTTCTTCTCGGCACGGTCATCGCGGATGGTTTCATCGCGGTGCAGGCGGAAGACGCGCCCGCTGTTAAAGACATCGGCCAGCGTGTGCTGACGCTGGCGAAAGGCATCGGGGTGGGCAATTCCATTACGCCGCATGCGAAGGCGATCACGGAAGCGGCCGACAAACGCAAATGGGACAATGTGCGGCTCGAGCTCGATCGCACTCAGAACAGCGTGCAGCAGGCGATGAACGAGGTGCAGGATCAAAAGCTCGCGCAATTAGTGAGCCTCGGCGGCTGGTTGCGCGGCACGCAGGTGCTCACGTCGGTGGTGGCAAAACATTTCAGCGCGGAAGGCGCCGAGCTTCTGCATCAGCCGGACTTGCTCGCCTATTTTGATCAAAAATTGAGCGGCATGCCCGAGTACAACGTGCCCGTGGTGGAAAGCATCAAAGGCGCGCTCGGCCAGGTGCGGCCACTCATCGACGGCGACAAAACAATTTCGCCCGCTTCGGTGAAGAAGATCAACGAGATCACCACGCGCCTCGACGGAGAGATCGTGACCCGTCAATGAAGAAGCTTCTCTTTGCTTTTGCGGCGGCGACTCTGCTCTTGCGTGTTGCGTCGGTCGCGTCGGTCGATGATGCGCAATCATTCGCGCTGCAGGCGGCCGAGCCTTACGTGAAGGAAGGCTTTCAGGTGCGCGAGGATTACTGGGGCGGCGATCTTGGGGCAGGGGAGAAGAAGGCGGTGCGGCAGCAGTTATTCAAAGGAAATGAGTACTGGTTCTGGATGGGCACGGAGGTCGAGCACGCGAAAATTTCGGTGCACATCTACGATGCCGAAGGCAAGCTCGCGGAGCAATCGGACAGTTGGCAAAAAGGTCATTTCGCCGCGGCCCACGTGGTCCCGAGCGCCACCGGCAGCTACTTCATCATCGTGACGGTGGAGGAATCGCCGGAAGAGCGCACGCATTGGGCGCTGGTTTACGGCTTTCGTTGATGAATCCGGTCATTCTGAGCGGAGCGCAGCGGAGTCGAAGAATCCCTTGGAACTGAGCTTTACGGTAGCGCCACGGGATCCCTCGACTTTGCTCGGGATGACAACTTTGATTTGTTGATGGCGGAAACGCGCACCCTTGAGTTCGAGAGCGCGCGGGCGTTGCAGTCGCTTTATGCGAACGATCTCAAGCTGCTGAAGAATCTCGAGAACTCGCTCGGGGTGAAGGTGACGACGCGCGAAGGCTGGGTGAAACTGGAAGGGGAGCCGGAGAAGCTCGATCGGGCGCAGCGTGTGTTCGATCAGCTGGAAGAAGCGCGGCGGCACGGGGTGGACATTCAGAAGCGGGAGTTCGATTACGCCTTGAACTCGGTGAACGAAAATCAGCCGGAGAATTTAAGCGATGCGATTTCGGCCAAAATCATCACCTCCGCGCGCAAGACACCGATCGTGGCGCGCACCGTCGGACAGAAAAACTACGTCGAAGCGATCGAGAAACACGACGTCGTGTTCGGCATCGGTCCTGCCGGCACGGGCAAGACTTATCTCGCCGTCGCCATGGCGGTGTCGGCGCTGAAGAAGGAACAAGTCTCGCGCATCATCCTCGCGCGACCAGCGGTGGAAGCGGGAGAAGCGCTCGGATTTCTTCCCGGCGATTTGCAGGAAAAGATCACGCCATATCTGCGACCGCTCTATGATTCACTCCACGACATGCTCGAGGCGGAAGAGATGGAGCGCGCTCTCGCTCGCGAAGTCATCGAAGTCGCGCCGCTGGCCTACATGCGCGGCCGCACCTTGAACAACGCCTTCGTCATTCTCGATGAAGCGCAGAACGCCACGACCGAGCAGATGTTCATGCTGCTCACGCGCATCGGCATGAATTCCAAGTGCGTCGTCACCGGCGACGTCACGCAAATAGACTTGCCCGCGAACAAGCGTTCCGGTTTGGTGGAGGCGGTGCAGGCGCTCAAAAATGTGCCGGGGATCGCGATTAATTATTTCACCGAGCGGGACGTGGTGCGCCACGCGCTGGTTCGTGCCATAATTAGCGCCTACCAACAGCACCGTTCCCCCTCCGGTCGCAAATGACCTTCGATTTTCTCAAACGCAGCGAGCTCATCCGCCGCGGCCTCGCGTCGGCCAAGATGCGCCGGCGCCGCGCCCGCAACGACCAGCTGCGCGAAGTGGACTATTCCTTCACGGTAAAGCTGCTGCTCTTCGCCGCTTTTGTGGTCGGGCTCGCGCTGCTCATCTTCGGCGGCAGCCAGCTCGAGCCGACCAAGAATTTCGTCATCGCGCTCCTCTTCTTCCTCATCGCGCTGATGATGCTCTGGACCAATCAGCCGCGTACATTTTCGCAGAGCTCACGCATTCTTCTCGTCTTCGGCGTCATGCTCGTGCAGCTCGCGCTGACGAAAGCGATCTATGCGCTGTGCAACAGCAGCGTCGTCGGTTTGCGGCCATCGCTGGTGGAATTGATCACGCCTTTCGCCTTCGCGCCGCTGCTGCTCAGCGTGCTGCTCGGGCGCAATCACGGACTGTACGCCGCCGTTTTCGTCAGCCTCTGGACGAGTGTGCTCTTCGGCAAAATCGATGCGCCGCTCCTCGTCACCGGAATGATCAGCGGGTTCACCGCTGTTTATCTCACGCTGCAAGTGCGCCGCCGCAGCAAGCTCGTCCGCGCCGGTGTCGGCGTCGGCATCGCGATTTGGATACTGTCGCTCACATTTGGATTTATCGGGCCGATCAATCTGTTTCCCCCGACGGCAAACGACTGGGGAATGATCGGCCTTCAGAGTGCGCTCGCCATTGGCAACGGCATTGTCACCGCCACAATCGTCGGCGGCATTCTGCCGATCTTCGAGCACATGTTCCAAATCACGACCGATATCTCCTGGCTGGAAGCTTCGGATTTAAATCATCCGCTGCTCCGCCGCATGACGATCGAAGCGCCCGGCACGTATCATCACAGCCTTGTCGTAGCGAATCTGGCCGAAGCTGCCGCCGAAGCCATCGGCGCCAATGCCACACTTTGCCGCGTCTGCGCGTATTTCCACGATGCCGGCAAACTGGTGAAGCCGGAGTATTTCACCGAGAACATGAACTTCGAGCGCAACCCGCACGATGATCTCGTTCCGACGATGAGCGCGCTCATCATTATCGCCCACGTCAAGGAAGGCGTGGACCTAGCGATCAAACACAAACTCAACCAGCGCATCATCGACATTATCCAGGAGCACCACGGCACGACGCTGGTCTATTACTTCTACAAACGCGCGCTGCAGCAGCACGAGGAGGCGCGGGCCGGCGGCAAGATCATGAAGATGCGCGAGGACGACATCCCGGAAGTGCGGGAAGAGAGTTTTCGTTACAGCGGGCCGAAACCGCAGACGAAAGAGAGCGCGATCGTCAGCCTGGCCGATGCGGTGGAAAGCGCCTCGCGCAGTCTGGAAAAGCCGACGCCGACGCGCATCGAACAACTCGTTAATGACATCATCGACCAGCGCATCGCCGATCATCAGCTCGATCAATGCGACCTGACCTTGCACGATCTCCGCGTTATCGCGGAACGATTCCGCTTCACCCTCATGACGATGTTGCACAGCCGCATCGCGTATCCGAAACAGGAGACGCGGCAACTCCATTCCCGCGAAGAGCGATTGCACCCCGACGTGATGGCGACCACCCGCAAGCCCGCGACCGCGCCGCCCGTCTCGGCCGCGTAGCCGTGACCGAAAGCGCCGAGATACTGCGGAATTGGCGTGCGGAAATCGGGGTTGTTCTTGGCTCGGGGCTCAACTCAGTCGCGACGAATCCGCTCGAGACGATCTCCTACGCAGAGTTTTCCGGGATTCCAAAACCGAGCGTGCCGGGACATCGCGGACAGTTTTCGCTGTGTGAAGTCGCGGGAGTGCGCGTGATTTTTGGGCAAGGCCGGGTGCATTTGTATGAGCGGCGCACGGCGGGGGAGGTCACTTCGATTATTCGGGTACTGGCTGAGGCCGGGGTGAAACAGTTAATCCTGACGAACGCGGCCGGAGCGATTAACAAGAAGTTTAATCCAGGTGACTGGATGATGATTACTGACCACATCAACCTCACCGGAACATCGCCACTGCTCGGCTCGGCCAATTTTCTCGATCTATCGGAATGCTACTCGGCCGAAATGCGCAAAGCATTTACTGCTGCGGCGAACGGGATTGGTCTAAAATTGCAGCGCGGCGTTTATGCTGCTGTGACAGGCCCGCAATATGAAACGCCGGCGGAGGTGAGGATGCTGCAGCGCATGGGCGCGGACGCCGTCGGCATGTCGACGGTGATCGAGGCGATTCAGGCGCGGGCACTCGGGCTGGAAGTGGCGGCGTTCTCGTGCATTACCAATCTGGCGGCAGGAGTTTCCGCGACAAAGTTATCGCACGAAGAAGTGCTCGCGACCGGCAGCGCCGCCGCGCAAACATTCTCGCATCTGCTCTCGGCGGCGCTACCCGCGTTGTAGCTGCCATCCGTCCTCGGCGGCAGTGGATCGACGTTCTTTGATGCGATTGCGCAAACATGTTTGCCACGCGTTCTGCCCCGAAAGCATTCGGGGTAGCTACAAATCTGGCCGCCTCGCGCGGGGCTCGCGGTCTTTCGTGGTCGCAGTCGAAGGCACGGTCACGAATGGGCCACCTTCCATGGGCGCGGCTTGGGTGAACGCCACGTCAGGCATTTCGCTCGGTAATCCTTCCAACGGGAAATCCTTGCGCAACGGAAAGAAGGGATAGCCGTCCCACATCAGGATCCGGCGCAGATCGGGATGAGCGTTAAACTTAATTCCCATCATGTCGTAGATCTCGCGCTCGTGCCAGTTGGCCGTCGGCCAGATGTCGAAAACGCTGTCAACGGCACAAACCTCTTCGCTGACGGCGAGCTTGACCCGCAGATATGTGGCGAGCGTCATCGAATACAGCTCGTAAACAACCTCGAAGCGCGGCTCTTCGCCGAAGTTATCGATGCTCGAAATGTCGAGCAGATAATCGAACGATAGTTCGTCGCGGCAGAATTTTGCCACCTCGCGCAAATGCTCCGGCGCGATGGTGAAGGTTGTTTCGCCGCGGAATTCCGTGCGCGCTTTCAGCCGCGGGCCGAGCAATCGGCTGAGGGAATTGAGCAATTCGGGACCAGTCATTGGTCAAATACCCGCGTCATTCTGAGCGAAGCGCAGCGGAGTCGAAGAATCCCGTGGAAGTTAGCTTTAAAGGAGCGCCACGGGATCCCTCGGCTGTCGCCCGGGTTGACATTCATGTGCGCGCCTCCTCGAGTTCTTGCGTCAGTCCAGGCTTCTGCGCCATGAAAGAACGTTCCCCTTCGATCTTGCTCTGTAATCTCATCAAACCTTCGAGCAGCGCTTCCGGCCGCGGGGGACAACCCGAAACGTAAACGTCCACCGGGATGAGCTGATCGATGCCCTGCAGCACCGCGTAGCTGCGATACATGCCGCCGCTCGATGCGCACGCGCCCATCGCGATGCACCATTTCGGTTCCGGCATTTGTTCCCAAATGCGTTTCACCGCCAGCGCCATTTTATAAGTGACGGTGCCGGCCACGATCATCACGTCGCATTGACGCGGGGAAAAGCGCATCACTTCTGAGCCGAAACGCGCGATGTCGAAACGCGATGCCGCTGTTGCCATCAACTCGATCGCGCAGCAAGCGAGCCCCATCGGCATGGGCCAAAGCGAATTTTTGCGCATCCAATTCATGGCCGAGTCGAGCCGGGTAAAAATGACGTTCCCCTCGATCTTGGAATCGTAAGCGGTAGGGCGCGTTTCCGGCATGAAGCAAACTAAAGCGCGGCAATTTCAGCGCAAGGAACCAGTGGGAGGGCGAGCCTCCCGGCGAGCCGCGCGCCGGCAAACGGGTGCGGGTTGTTCGCACGTATGCTCGCGAGGAAGCTCGCGCTCCCAGTCGCCGGATTTACCCCGCCGCCTGCATCTCGAATCGAGGTGCGATGGTCGTCTGGTTCGATTGAATAGTCTCCCGTACGACGCGCCCGAGCTCGGCCGCTTCGTACGGCTTGGCGATCATGCCGCGGAATCCGTAATCCTGGTATCGGCTCATGGTCGCATCCGTCGCATAGCCGCTGGAGACGATCGCGTTCACCGTAGGATCGATCTCAAGCAAACGCTTCAGCGCCTCGCGTCCGCCCATGCCGCCGGGCAGAGTGAGGTCGAGGATGACAGCGTCGAAACGTTTTCCCGCTTCCAGCCCTTCGCGGTAAAGTTCCACACCGGCGAGGGCGTTCTCGGCCGTCGCCACTTCGTAGCCGAGATGAGTGAGCGTGAAGTCGATCAGCTCGCGGATTGCCTCTTCGTCATCGACGACGAGGATGCGCCCGCTGCCCGTGATCTCCGCCAGGTTCTTGCGGGGCAGTTCCTCCGCGACCACCACGCGCGCCACCGCCGGAAGATAGAGAGTGAACACCGAGCCTTGATTAGGCTCCGATTCAACTGTGACCAGGCCTTTGTGGTGTTTGATGATGGAATATGTCGTGGCCAGGCCAAGACCGTTTCCTTTCGGCTTGGTTGTGAAATATGGATCGAAGATTCGCTTCAAATACTGCTCTGGAATTCCCACACCTGTGTCGGTGATGGTGATCTTCACGTAATCGCCGGGCGCCAACTCTGAGACAGTGTCGCCGTTGCTGACGGAATGCCGGAAATTTTCACAGGTGATGCGGATGGTGCCGCCATTCGGCATGGCCTGATCGGCATTGACCACAAGATTGGCGATGACCTGGCTGATCTGACCGGCATCGATTTCCGCCGGCCAGAGGTCGTTAGAAACGTGGAACTCGCTCCGGCTTTGCGAGCCGCGCAGCGAGAAGCTGACGGTGTCCTGAATCAGCTTGCCGATTGATGCCGTCTTTTTAATGGGCGCGCCGCCCCGGGCGAAGGTGAGCAATTGCTGGGCAAGATCGCGCGCGCGCATGGAAGCGTTCTTCGCGTCCTCGAGCCGCACGGACATCTCGCTCTCTTTCGGCAGGAGAATGGAAGCGAGCGAAATATTGCCGATGATGGCGGTGAGCAGGTTGTTGAAATCGTGCGCGATGCCGCCGGCCAGCAGCCCCAGTTGCTCGAGCGATTCGGCTTTGCGACGCTCGCTGGCGTGGTGCTCGCGTTCGGTGATGTCGCGGAAGACCAGGACCACGCCCTGCACCTGGTTTTTGTTATCGCGAATAGGGGAGGCGACCTGCTCGATCAAACGCTCCGATCCGTCACGCGAAATGAGTTTGGCGTTATCGGAAGAACTCATGACCAGCGAATGACCGTCGCTGCGCAGCACACCGCGATGTGCCTTCGCCTGCGCGTCGACGTCGATCGCCACTTTGAAAACCGATTTCAGGGGCTGCCCGATCGCGTCCGATGAATCCCAGCCGGTTAATGTCTCGGCCGCGTGATTGATCATCGTTACCCTGCCCTGCACATCAGTGGTGATGACGCCGTCGCCGATGGAGCGGAGCGTGACGGCGAGACTTTCCTTCTCCGCCGCGAGCTCGCGCTCGAAGCGTTTCTGATCCGTCACGTCGCGGATCATCGCCACATACAACCTCGCGCCATCGATCACCATTTCGCTCAGCGAAATCTCAATCGGGAAGTTCGCGTTGATGCGCGTGCGCCCGACCGCCAGCGTGGTCGTGCCGGTGCGTTGCGCCAGCTCCTGCCACGCCACCGGCACTGGCGGCGCGTTCGGATCACGCGCGTAGGCTTTCGGCACCAGCTTGGTGAATTTCTGTCCGACCATTTCGTTCGTCATGCAGCCGAACATTTTTTCCGCCGCCGGGTTCATCGAGCGAATGGTGCCGTTCGCGTCCACCGTGATCATGCCATCGAGAATGCTTTGGATCATCGAGCGAATGCGAATCTCCGCCGCGCTCAGTTTGGAAACCTGCCGCCGCACGAGCGCGAACGAGTAAGTGTTGGATGAAACGAGCAGCGCCACCGCGAGAAGTGCGATTAATGAAAGCGCGACCGTGCGCCAGATACGTTGCCGCGCCGCGGTCCCGGCTCGCGATTCATAGATGCTGATCTCGCCTTTCTGAAAATCGGAGATCGCCTGCTGGATTTCGCGCATGAGCGAATCGCTCGAGCTTTTCGCCAGCAGCGCGGTCAGATCACGGCCACTGCGTTTCGCCTCGATCTCGGGTGCAGCAGCGAGATTAATCCAGCGCTCCACTTTTGCCCGCACCTCACTGAGCAGCGCCGCCTGTTCTGGCGCGCTCGCCAGGAGAATGCTCAGATAACTGTGATAGGTGTAGAAGTCAGCGAGCGAGCGCCGATACGCCTCAAGAAAACTGTTGTCGCCAGTGAGGAGAAATCCCCGCTTCTCCTTGTCCATCTCGATGACCGCGCGCTCGAGCTTCGGCTCGAAATCCAGAATCTGGGTGGATTGCGTGGCCCAATCCTGCTCGCGCATGCGCTGATTGAGCACGATCTGCTCTTCGTCCTGGAGCGATTGCAAAATCTCGCGCGCCTGGTCGAGCATCTTGCTCCCGAGAGCCGGTTTGATTTCGACGGCTGCGCTCCCGTGATTTGAGAAAGCGGGCTGCGCGATCTCGTCGACCCAGCGTTGCACCGCTTCCTGCGCCCTGGCCACACGCGCGCGCTGCGCCGGACTTTGCGAAATCAGCGACGCGAGCTCGTCACTGCGTTTCTTAATGAGCTGGCGGCGGCGCTGGAATGGCTCGATAAAGCGCGGATCGCGCGTGAGCAGAAACCCGCGATGATCGCTCTCGAGCGCGGCAATGTCGTTCTCGATGATGCTGGCGAGGCGCATCACCTCCACGGTGTGCGCGCGCATCGTCTCCTGGTAGTGATCGCGCAGGGTGAGGAAGAGAAACACGCCCACGAGAAAGATGATGACAAGCACGGCGGCGGCGGTGCCAGAGAGGAGCTTGTAATGGAAATGCCGCGAGCTCAGCAGACTCGTGAGCCAACGGCGAAAAAAGCGCGGCTTTGCCGTCACCTCGACAGACGACTCCTGTTCGATAGCGGCCATCGTCCATGAGACAGCAGTTATTTTGCCAAGCGTGGGATGAGCCGTGGCGGGATGGGGCTCGTTAGTAGTGCACGCGAACGAGATAAAGTCCCTCTGCCGGCGCGGCCAGACGTAGCGACGTATGGGGCGACGCAGTTTCCATCGGACGTGTGGCCCGCAGCTCGGGTAGCGCACGCGGGACGCGTGCGCTATCCAGGCGGGCGTGAAGCCCCGCGTCTAATCGCCACACGAGCGCCTCGAGCGGATCCTTATCCAACGCGCAACGCACCAGCGCACCGACCATCATGCGCACCATCTTGTAGAGAAAACCGTCTCCGGAAAATTCCATCGCGATGACTCCGGCCCGAGAATTGATCCGCACCGACTCGATGGTCCGCACCGTGTCAGTTTCTGGTTTACCCCGGCTAGCTGCGAATCCGGCGAAGTCATGCCTTCCGATGTACAACGCCGCGCCTTCTTCCAGCAAGTGCACATTCAGCGGATGCGCAATGTGCCAGGCGCGGCCGATATCGAACGGCGACATGATTGGGACGTTCGCGATGCGGTAACGGTACACTTTCCCGCGCGCGGAGAATCGCGCATGGAATTGATTCGAAACAAACTGCGCGCGCAAGACGCGAATGGTGCGCGGCAGTGTTCCGTTCACCGCCGCCAGCCATTCGCCGGCTGACATTTTCTTTCGCGGAACATCAGCATGCGCACATTGGCCCAGCGCGTGGACTCCCGCGTCGGTGCGACCAGCGCCGGCCACGGCAACTTTGTCCCCGCAGATTTTTGCGAAGGAGCGCTCGAGCTGATCCTGAATCGTGTTGCCGTGCGTCTGGCTCTGCCATCCAGCGAAGTCGCGTCCGTCGTAAGTGAGGATTAGCTTCAGCCGCGTCCGTTGTAGCTGCCGTCCCGCCTGCTCGCGAAGGCTTTGGGAGTCCTCGGTGGCAGACCTTTCCCGCTTCTCAGGCATTCAAGCGGTCGAGATAACCCTGCAAAATCATCTGCGCCGCGACCTGGTCGACCACGCCGCGGGTCTGGCGCGTCTTCTTTCCGCTTTCGCGCAACGCCCGGTGCGCCGCTTGCGTGGAAAGTCGCTCATCCCAAAGCACTACCTCGCACGGAATCACCGCGCTCAGGTTCTCGGCAAAGTGCTTCGCATTTTCCGCACCGACGCCGAGCGAACCGTTCATGTGCCGCGGCAATCCGATCACCACGCTTTCGATATTTCTCTCCGCCACGATCTGCTTGATGCGCTGCGTAGCCGCGCCACTGGCAATTGTCTCCAGCGGGTGCGCCAGCATGCGCAGCTCGTCGGAGATGGCCACGCCCGTGCGCGCCTGGCCGAGATCCACGCCGAGCAGCGGCTTCATTGCAATTTCTCCGGCAGCTTCGCCACCAGATTCTTGATCTTCTCCGCGTGATGCCGATGACAAACTAGGACCGCATCGCGCGTGCGCACAACGATGAGATTGTTCACGCCGAGTAGCGCCACGTTTCCCCGCTCTTCGTCGAAGACAATGTTATTGCCCGCGTTCAACGCCGTCACTTCGCAGTTGGCCGCATTGCCATTTCCATCCTTATCGAAATAACGCGCGACTGCCTGCCAGCTCCCGACGTCATCCCAATCGAACTGCGCTTCGAGGACCAGCACGTGCTCAGCCTTTTCCATCACCGCATAATCGAAGGAAATCCTGGGCAGTCTGACGAAACGCTCCCGCAGTGCGCCTTCAAATCCACCACGCGCGATGCACGCCGCGATGAAGCGCGCCAGCTCCGGTGCGCAACGATTAAACTCCGTCAGAATGAGCGGCACCGTCCAGACGAACATGCCGGCATTCCAGCGGAAATTTCCCTGGCGGATAAACGACTCCGCCAGCTCGAGGTTCGGTTTCTCGCGAAAACGCACCACGCGATGCACGCCTTCAGCAATGCGCTCACCTGTTTCAATGTAGCCAAACCCAGGATGCGCCGAGGCCGGTTTAATCCCGATCGTCACCAGCGCGTTGTTCTCCTGCGACGCGCATGCCGCCACCCGCAGCGTCTCGCGAAACGCCGCCGCATCTTTGAGGACGTGATCGGCCGGAAGCACGACCATGGTGGCATTGTGATCGCGCGCCGCCACCCAGGCGACGCCGAGAGCGATCGCCGCCGCCGTGTCGCGCTTCGCCGGCTCGGCGATGATGTTCTCGCGCGGGAAATCGCCGAGCGCTTCACGCACACCATTTTCCTGGTCGACATTGGTGAGAACGAGAATGCGCTCAGGCGGGATGAGACCATCGAGGCGCCCGATTGTTTCCTGCAAAAGCGAACGCTCCGAAACAAGGCGCAACAGTTGCTTTGGTAGGGCGCGACGGCTCAGTGGCCAAAAACGTTCACCGCTGCCGCCGGCCAAAATCAGGGCATACATTTCCATGTTCACGTTCGTCTATTCTCTGGCAGGCGCGCGCGCGAAATTCCCGTTTATTTTTCCGGCGAGCGCCGTATAGGAATACGCCAATGCCTCTCACCATTTCCATCCCGAAGTCGCCGGACGATCTCCCGCTCGATCCGCTACTGGCGCTCACGCGCGCCACACTCGGCCTCGGTTTGGGCCTGCTCGTGGCCGACCGGATCAAACGTCCCGCCCGGCAGGCCACCGCTATCGCGCTCATGTCCATCGGCACGCTCGCGGCCGTTCCCTATTTGGTGAAACTAACCGTCGGCTGTTTTAATCGCGCTGATTCCGAACGCGGCAGCCGCAACCGTCTGCGCAGCATCCGCGACAGCTCCGGTTATCATTCCGAAACGGACGCTTACTAAGTGTGAGGCGTTTGTGCCAAACGCCGAACGCACCATTCGTATCCGATCTCTCATGCCCGGCGCTTGACACAAGCGCCTCTACACCGCTTGAACTCGACGTGCTGCCGGATTAAAGCCTCCAGCGCATGAGTTCATCCCGCCCGCTCAAGCTGACCGCGGAGTCTTTGCACGATCGCTGCAAAAAACTCCTGGCCGAAGAAGCGCAGTTGCGCGAAGGCGGCGGCAAAGCTGGGCAGGAACGGCAGCACAAACTCGGTCGACTCCTTGCGCGTGAACGCATCGCGCGGCTACTCGATCCGGGCGCACCGTTTTTCGAGATCGGTCTCTGGGCGGCTTACAAAATGTATGAGCAATGGGGCCGCATCGTCGCGGCCGGCGCGGTCGCAGGAATTGGCGAAGCCGAAGGGGTGCCGTGCATGATCATCGCCAACGACGCCACGGTGAAAGCGGGCGCGTTTTTCCCTCAGACCGCAAAGAAGCTGCTCCGCGCGCAACGCATCGCGTTCGAGTGCAACCTGCCCATCATTTATCTCGTCGATTCCGCCGGCGTCTTCCTCCCGCTGCAGGATGAGATTTTCCCGGACGAAGACGATTTCGGCCGCATCTTTCGCAACAACTCCGTCATCTCGGCGGCGGGCATTCCGCAGTTCGCGGCAATCATGGGTAATTGCGTGGCCGGCGGCGCGTATCTGCCCGTGCTCTGCGACAAAGTGCTGATGACCGAAGGGAGCGGCCTCTATCTCGCCGGCCCATCGCTGGTCAAAGCCGCCATCGGGCAAATCGTCGACCAGGAAGAGCTCGGCGGCGCGCACATGCACGCGGAGATCAGCGGCACCGTCGACTTTTACGAAAAAGACGATGAATCGTGCTTAAGCCGCTTGCGCTCGCTGGTTTCACTGTTGCCGGAACATGCGCAACTGGGAGGGCGGGCATCCCCGCGAGCCGCGGCAATCCATCAGAAACCAGCGAATTCACCCGAAACCGTTTACGATTTAATCAGCCTCGATGGCCACAAAAACTACGACGCGCGCGATCTGCTCGCGACCGTCATCGACGCAGACTCGCTCGACGAATACAAAGCCGATTACGGCAAAACTCTCGTCACAACATACGCCCGCATCGGCGGGCGTGCCGTTGGCATTGTCGCCAGCCAGCGCTTGCAGGTTCGCACCAAGACCGAAGGCATTCAGATGGGCGGCGTCATCTACGCTGATAGCGCCGACAAAGCCGCGCGCTTCGTTTTGGATTGCAATCAAGTTGGATTGCCGATCGTGTTTTTCCAGGATGTCACCGGTTTCATGGTCGGCAAAGATGCGGAACAAAGCGGCATCATTCGCAGCGGCGCCAAGCTAGTGAATGCGGTCAGCAATTCCGTCGTTCCGAAAATCACCATCGTGGTCGGCGGTTCCTTCGGCGCCGGCAACTATGCGCTTTGCGGCAAAGCTTACGATCCGCGATTCATTCTCGCGTGGCCGAACGCGCGCTACGCCGTGATGGGCGCTTCGCAGGCGAGCGACACCGTGTTCTCCATTCTCGCGCGCGCAGCCGATCGCGGCGACAAGAAAGCCACGCCCGAGGAGCTGGAAGCGTTGCGCGCAAAAGTAAAAGCGAGCTACGAAGAGCAAACCGATATCCGCTACGGCGCCGCGCGGGGATGGATCGATGCGATCATTCAGCCGCACGAAACACGCGATGTGCTTATCCGTCTGCTCGGTTACGTCAGCCGACCCGCGCCCAAGGCGCGTTTTCATACGGGCGTCATTCAGGTGTAGCGATTCACATGTCCACGATCCTGATCGACCAGACAGGTGCGCAAATCATGCGCGTGACACTCAATCGGCCGGAGCGCCGCAATGCACTCACGGTCGAGCTGTTGACTGATCTCTGCACCGCAATCGCTGCGGCGGAAGCAGATGAGAAATGTCGCATTCTCATTTTGCGCGGCGCGGGTCAGGCGTTCTGTGCCGGACTTGATTTGCAGGAAACGTTGGAGACGGATGATCCGCATCGCTCCGCCGGAATGATTGCGAAAACTTTGCGCGCGCTCGCTGAGACGCGCCTGGTCACCATCGCGCAGGTGCACGGCGCGGCGGTAGCTGGCGGGGCGGGATTGATGTCGGCCTGCGACTTCGTGGTCGCCGCCGCGCGCACGAAAATCGGTTATCCCGAGGGCCGGCGCGGTCTTGTTGCCGGACTCGTGCTGACATTTCTGCGCCGCCAATTGCGCGAGCGCGACATTCGCGAACTGCTGCTCACGGGCGAGCTCATTTCGGCCGAACGAGCGCGAGAGATCGGCTTGGTCAATCGCGTCGTCGCACCGGACGAACTGGAGAATGATACCGCGAAAATCGCCGCATCCGTTTTGCAGAACGCGCCGCAGGCGACGGAGCGAACAAAGCGCCTGATCGAAGAGCTCTGGTCAACGAGCGTGCGCGAAGACGTGGAGAAGGCGCTCCACTACCACATGGAAGCGCGCGACTCGGATGAAGCGAAAGAAGGCATCTCCGCGTTTCTCGAGAAACGCCCGCCGCGCTGGCAAACTCCCTAGCTCGTCATCCCGAGCGAAGCGAAGCGGAGTCGAGGAATCCCGTGGCGTCATCTCTTGATTCCATCGCGGGATTCCTCGACTTCGCTCGGAATGATGACTCAGCGCGAGAACTCACCAGCGATCGTACTATTCATCGTCAGCGCTGGTTCAATCTGAAAGCCCAGCTTCACTCCGCGCTGCGCTAGTGCGCCAATCACTTCCTCCGTGGGAATGTTCCCGACCATCTGGTCCTGTGCGAACGGACAACCCCCAAGTCCGCCCATGGCTGAATCGAAACGGCGGCAGCCCGCCTCGTAGGCGGCGAGCACCTTCGCCGCCGCGCCCGCGCGCGTACTATGCAAATGAACGCCGACTTCGCATCCCGCACATTCGCGCACGACCAAAGTGACGATGCGGGCGATTAATTTCGGCTCGGCTATCCCGACTGTATCGGCCAGCGAAATCGCGTCGATCCCGGGCCGCGCGATGCTTTTCGCGACAGCAATCACTTCATCTTCGTTCCACAAATCGCCATATGGATTGCCAAACGCCATCGAAATGTAGAGGACCATTCCTAAACCCGTTCTGCTTGTTTGTTCTCTGATGCTGTCGAGCACCGCGAGATTTTCTTCGCGCGATTGATTCTGATTGCGCCGCAGAAACGTTTCTGAAACGGAACACGGATAACCCAGGGTGCTGACGGCGCCCGTCGCGATCGCGCGCTCAGCGCCTTTTCCGTTCACGACGATCCCGATGACCTCGACCTCATGCGGCGGTGTGAGTAACTCGAGCACTTGTTCGCTATCGGCCATCTGCGGCACCGCTTTGGGAGAAACGAAACTCACCGCATCGATGTGCCGAAAACCTGCCCCAATCAGAGCGCGCAGGTATTCCACCTTGCGATCGGTAGGAATCGTCCGCGGAAGTCCTTGCCAGGCATCGCGCGGGCACTCGATCAGGTTGACCACGTGCTATGCGGCGGTCATCGCTGCCGCAGGAATCGTGAAACTTTCGGTCTGCTCCTTCACTTCGCGCGCGAAATTCGCCGCGCCCGCGCCATTGACCACGCGATGATCGAAGGTGAGCGACAACGTGATCACTTCCGCGGTTTCGTTGCTGTCGCCGTTCGCGATCATTTCCCGATGCGCCGAGCCGACGAACAACGTGCCGACCGAGGGCGGCACCACAATCGGCGCTGCCGTCCGCACGCCGAACGCGCCCAGACTGCTGATGACAACCGGCGCGTTCATGGCATCGACGCGCCCGCCGCGAGTCGCGTCCACGGTTTGCCGATAAACCTCAGCAAACTCGCTCCATGAGTTTCGATTGGCGTTTGTGATCACCGCCGTCGCCAGCCGATCCCCTCCGAGTGCGACAGCAACGCCGAGATCGAAATCATCGTTCTCGACAATAGTTTCATCTTCCAGAATGAGCCGGCGGAACGGCGCGTGTTTCTCCATTGCGCGCACGACCGCCCACGCAATCATCACTGACGGTGACGGCGCGTTATTACCTTGTGCGCGCTTCATCTCTTCACGCGCGGCGCGAATCGCATCCCATCGCGCATCGAGCTGCAGGTTCGCCGGGATAACCTGGCTGAGCTTGCGCGTAATCGTGGGCGAAAGCGCCGGCTCGATCTTGCGCGTGCGTGATGCCGAAGACGCAGCGGTTGCTCCGTTTGATTCCGCGCGTGATGTTTCAGCCGGCGCTTCGCTCGTCAAAATCGTGCCGAGCTCCTGGCCGATCTCGACTGTATCGCCGACGTTGGTTTTCCATTCGCCCATGGCGCCGGCAAACGATGACTCGATCGGGTAAACCGCTTTGTCCGTTTCCACCTCGCAAAGGGCATCATCAAGTTGAATGGCATCGCCCGGTTTCTTCAGCAACGCGACGATTTTAGCGGCACGAATTCCTTCCCCCATGATCGGCACCTTGATCGGCTGCACGCCAGTTGTAGCCGTGGTCGCTGGCCGCGGGTGCGTAACGCTCTCATTTTGATTGGATGCGCCGCGGTCGGCAACCGCAGCTACAGCGCGCTTGCTCCGCGTCGCGACTGATTTTTGAATTGCAGCGATGATGCGCTGTGCATCCGGCAGCGCGGCGTATTCATAGATCGGGTTGTAACCGATCATGACATTGCCTTTGCTCACGAGAATGGGCGGACTCACCATCTCGTTCCAGAGCGTCGAGCTCAGATGCGTGATGATCATCTGTCCCACGCTGCAGTTCTCGGTGTCTTCCTGCACAACAACGACACGTCCGGTCTTCCGCACCGATTCCTCGACCATCGCGCGATCCCACGGCACAATGGAGCGCAGATCGATCAACTCCACACTGGCATCGCCGCCGATTTGCTCGATTGCTTCCTGCGCTTTTTCAACCGTGTTGCCCCATGCGATGAGCGTCACATCAGAACCGCTCGTGCGTTTGCGCGCGCGGCCGAGCGGGATCGCGCGCACCGGCTCGCGTGTTTCCACTTCCGCCCAAAACATGTGCTTCGGGATGAGAAACAGCACCGGGTCTTCGCAGTGCATCGCCGTCCAGAGGAGGCCAGCGGCATCTTCCGGGGTGGAAGGCACGACGACCGAGATGCCGGGATAATGGGCCAGCGCGCTTTCGTTTGCCTGGCTGTGCCACAAACTTCCGCCGGGAAGATATGCGCCATACGGCGCGTAGAGCACGAGCGGGCATTTCCATTGTCCAAAGGAGCGCCAGCGCAGGCAATTGATGTTGGTCACGAGCTGATTCCAGCCCGGCCCGATGAAATCGATGAATTGCAGCTCGAAGACCGGTCGCTTGCCGTACGAGGCGAGCCCGCAGCCGACACCGAGAATTGTCGACTCGGCCAGCGGTGAATTAAAAACCTGCTCCGGAAATTCATTCGAGAGTTTCTGCGTGAGACGAAACACGCCGCCCTTCGGATCTTCGATGTCCTCGCCGAAAATGATTCGGCCTTTGTCGCGTTCGAGCCCGAGCCGTAGTGTCTTGTTCACTGTGTCGCCGATGCGGTATTTGCCGGCAGGCAGCACCACGTCGTCGAGTTTCGGAAACTCACCCGTCACTTGGACGAAGAGTTCATCGGCTGATGGCTCCGTTTCCTTCTCCGCGTCGGAAAATTCCCGGCGAATCCGTTCCTTGATTTCGTTATCGAGCTTCTGATACTCGGCCTCGCTCATCACACCGTCCGCGATCAGCTTCTCTTTCCAGGCACGCAGCGGATCGCACTTCTCACACGCGGCCAGCTCGTCGGCGCTGCGGTAAAGCTTGTGATCATCAGAGCTGGTATGACTCGAAAGCCGCTCCATCATCACCCAGAAGAAGACCGGGCCATTCCCCGCGCGGATATGCGCGAACGCTGCCGCCGCCGCGCCATGCACTTCCTCCACATTGGCGCCATCAATTTCGCGCCAGTCTTCGCGCCGCGCCACATCGAGGGATCGGGGATTGATCTTGCGCGTCGGACTGCTGATGCCGTAGCCATTGTCCTCAACCACGAACAGCATCGGCAGCTTTCGCTCTTTCGCGAAACAGATCGCTTCGTAAAAGTCGCCCTGCCGCGTGGCCGCATCGCCGACTGTCGTCACTACCGCCGCGGGTTTCGCGTCAAGCCTGATGCCCCACGCCATTCCGCACGCCGGCAGAAGTTGCGAGCCTGTCGGCGTCGGCACGCTCCAGATGTTTTTCTCGCGGCAACTGTAATGCGACGGCATCTGCCGCCCGTGGCTTTCGCCTTTGGATTTCGCGAAGTAGTCCAGCGCGAGTTGCCGCGAGCTCACGCCGCGGCCGAGCACAAGCGCGCGATCGCGATAGTACGGCACGATAAAATCGTCCGGCTGCATCTGGATGGAGATTGCGGCCAGCGCTTCGTGCCCCATTCCGGAAACATGAAAATGACCTTTGCCCTGCCGATTGAGACTCTGCTCGCGCAGATCGCCATGCCGACTCTCGAGCAGAATCGTGAGCAGGCGCAGTTTGTCGTCGCGAGAAAGGTCAGTCATAACCGGGGCAGCTTAACGAAAACGAGGGCGTGCGTTTTGCAACGCTTTTCGGCATCCTGCTGCGCGTGAAAACACAGCCATCGCGGAGTGGGGGAGTCATCGCTCGATATCTCAAGTTTCTTCCGCTGAACAAAAACACTCCGGTTGTCTCGCTGGGCGAAGGATCCACTCCGTTCCTCTTCGCCGCGCGCCTTTCCGACCGCGTCGGCTGTCGCGTCATCATCAAATGTGAAGGCTCGAATCCGACCGGCTCATTCAAGGATCGCGGCATGACCGTCGCGGTCTCGCGGGCGCTCGAGCGCGGCGCGAAAACTCTGCTCTGTGCCTCGACCGGAAACACATCAGCCTCAGCCGCTGCTTACGCCGCGCATGCCGGCATGCAGTGCGCGGTCATTTTGCCGGCCGGAAAAATCGCCAGCGGCAAACTCACCCAGGCAATCGCGCACGGCGCAACGATCGTTTCGGTTGAAGGAACCTTTGACGACGCCTTAACCATCGTGCGCGACCTGGCTAACGAGGCACAGTTCAGCATCGTCAATTCAGTTAATCCGGACCGCCTTGCCGGACAAAAAACGGCGGCGTTTGAAATCATCGATGATCTCGGCGACGCGCCCGATATTCACATTTTGCCTCTCGGCAATGCCGGCAATCTCACGGCATATTGGAATGGCTACCGCGAGTTTCACACCCTCGGCCGGGCGAAGCGCAAGCCGCGCATGATTGGGATCGAGGCTGAAGGCGCGGCGCCCGTTTTCCGCCGGCATGTAGTGCAGAAGCCGGAGACAGTCGCTTCGGCCATCCGCATTGGCAATCCTGCGAGCTGGGAGCAGGCGCAGGCGGCGATGGATGAATCGCAAGGTGCCGTCGACATTGCCTCAGACCAGGAGATTCTCGCAGCGCAGCTCTGGCTCGCGCGCAATGAAGGGATTTTTGTCGAGCCGGCGAGCGCCGCGCCCATCGCATGGCTGCTGGCCAAGAAGTCGAGGAAATCGCTGGTCGGTGATCCAATTATCGCCTGCACCGTCACCGGTCACGGGCTGAAAGATCCCGCGGTCATTGCCACCGATATTCCCGCGCCCGTTCCAGCGACGACGGACGCAGTGCGCGAGGCGCTCACGCGCAGTTGACACGCGGGCGAGCGTAACGCAAAGCGTGCCGTGCCGCATGACCAACGTAACTCAGGCTTCCAGCCTGATTCGTCGCGCGGGCATCTTTGCCAGCGCGTGTTTCAATCGGCGGCAGAGCAGGCTGGAAGCGCTGCTCGACCGGTCAGGCTGGAAGCCTGAGTTACGTTCATGCGTTTGATCGTCCAGAAATACGGCGGCACATCGGTCGGCACGCCGGAACGCATTCGTCATGTTGCGCAACGTTTGCTCGAGACGCAACGCGAAGGTTGCCGCGTCGTCGGCGTCATCTCGGCCATGGCCGGCGTGACCGATGATCTGCTGGAGCTTGCGCGCGCAGTGTCAGCGCAGCCGACCGCACGCGAGCTCGACCTGTTGCTCGCCACTGGCGAACAGGCGGCAAGTGCGCTTGTCGCCATCGCCGTAAATGCGCTGGGTGGTCGCGCTGTTTCGCTCAGTGGCGCGGATGCCGGAATTTTGACCGATCGCATTCACACCAAAGCGAAAATCGCCAACATCAGTCCGCGCCGGATTCAAAACCTATTGAGCGAGGACTACATCGTGGTGGTCGCTGGATTTCAGGGACAAACC
>JBBPYF010000037.1:0-59784 GCA_038200165.1 Chthoniobacterales bacterium
AAGTCGAGGGATCCCGGAATGCTACCTGTAAGTAAGGCCACGGGATCCCTCGACTTCGCTCGGGATGACGAAAAGCGCGGCGTGGGCGTTGTTGTCTTGAGCCGCGCGCGGCGATCTCCATAATCGCGAGCATGAATCTCGCTCGTTTTGTTTTCGCCTCGCTACTCGCCGCCACATCGGCTCTTGCTGCTGACAACGTCATCGCATTGAAAGCCGCACGCATGTTCGACGGCAAATCACGCGGCCTCGTGCAGAACGGCGTCGTCATTGTGCAGGGCGACAAGATCATCGATGCCGGAACGAGCATCTCCATTCCAGCCGACGCGAAAATCGTCGACCTCGGCGACGCGACCTTGTCGCCGGGATTCATGGACGCGCACACGCACCTGACCGCCGATTTCTCGGGCGATTTCAACCGGCGACGGCTCGATGAGCTCGATCTCAATGTCAGCGAGCAGGCGATCCATGCGACGGTTTTCGCTCGGACCACCCTCGAGGCGGGCTTCACCACGGTGCGCGATCTCGGCAGCCGCACTGTCGCCAGCCGCGAGTTTCTCGATGTCGCGCTGCGCAACGCGATCAACAAAGGGTATGTCGCCGGCCCGCGCATGCTGGTTGCCACCAAAGGCATCGGCGCGACGGGCGGGCATTTCGATCCCACGAGCGGCTTTCGCGATTTTCTATTTGGAAGTGAGCCGGATGCCAGCGACGGAATCGCTGATGGCCCCGACGCCATCCGCAAAGCAGTGCGATTCGAGGTGAAGAATGGCGCCGATGTGATCAAGGCCGCCGTTTCCGGTGGCGTGCTTTCGCTCACGGACGAGGTGGATACGCCGCAATTCACGCCAGCGGAAATCGCGGCGCTGGTGGATGAATCTCATCGTTTGCGCAAGAAAGTGGCGGTGCATTGTCACGGTGACCAGGCGGCGCGCGACGCGATCGAGACGGGCGTCGATTCGATCGAGCACGGATCCTTTTTAAAACCGGAGACGCTCCAATTAATGAAAAACAAAGGGACGTACCTGGTGCCGACATTGCTGGCGACGGAATATATCATGGGCAAAATCGGGAATTATCCGCCGGCCTTGCAGGCGAAAGCCAAAGCGGCGGCCGCGGCGCGCTCGGAGATGTTCCGCAATGCGTTGCGGCTTGGAGTCAAGATCGGTCTGGGGACTGACGCGGCGGTTTATCCGCACGGGCAAAACGCGAAGGAGTTCAAGTTAATGGTGGATCTGGGAATGCCGGCCATCGATGCGCTCAAGAGCGGCACAGCCAGTGACGCAGAGCTGCTCGGCGTTTCGCAAAAACTCGGCACACTGGAGAAAGGAAAGCTGGCCGATGTCATCGCCATGCCGGGCGATCCCACCCAGGACATCACGGCGACGGAGCGCGTTTCGTTTGTGATGAAGGAAGGCCGGATCATCAAAAACGGATCGGCTTCGGGTGCGCAACCGGCGGCGAGAGATGCGGCCGCCAATCCGGGCGCGGACTTGTAGGTTCGGCTTCGCGGCGGCCGGGCAATAGCTCAGGAGCGCAGCCTTTGATCAAGCACAAATTCGCCAGCGGACTTGTGTCTGATCTTGGCGAAATCGTGATGTTTCGGATTGAGCAGGAACGTGCGCTCCAGCGGAATGATCACGCTGGGCAGGGCTAGAACGGCCGAGCGGCCCGAACGCGCCCACTCGTCACCGATGCTGCGCGAAGCCCGCCCAGCTGGCTGCGCATTCCAGCCTCGCGGCAGCGATCGCGTGGCAACGGAGATCATCAATTCTTCGCTCCAGTTCACGCGGAAGGCGCGCCACTTGTCGCGCATGGTCATCACCGGCTGGCAATGCACCAGGATTTCCAGCGCGGCGAGAGCGAGGTTCTCGCTGCAGTAAACCATCGGCACGCCCGCCGAATTCCAGCGGCCTTCAAATATCCGCGCCCCTTCGCCGGAAAAGACGGTGGCGGCGTGTTTCTCCTTGACGATGCGCCAGCCGACCACATCGGCCATCAGGAGTAGACGCTGTATTCGATGCGCCCGAGCAGATTTTCCACTTCACGCGCGCCCATTTCGGTCGTCGCGAACTGCACCGGAACGGCGCCGCCCAGTCCAGGCTGCGGGTGCGTCAGCCACTCGCGCGCGGGCGTTTTGCCGCCAAAGACAGCTCCGGCTTTCTCCAGCAGCCGCTCATAACGGAGGAGCCGTTCCGCTTCGTTGCCATCGATTTTCCCATCGCGCTTGCGCCGGTGCAAAGTGGCGCGGGACATGCCGAGCACGGCCGCGATGGTGGTCATCGGGAGATCGAGCGCTTTCTGCAGATTTTGCACGGAGCGGAATTTTAAACCGGCGCGCACCCGCTCGATCTCGCGCTGCACACTCTGCACACTGCTGGCTTTTACCGAAAACGTGGCGTGGCTCATTTCAATTGAGACAATCTAGTGTGTCAAATGAGACATGCAATGATGAAGTTGCACATCGGAGGGACGACTCCCGTGTCATCCCAAGTCGTCCGATTACACCGATGAGATCATTGTCGTTCAACAGTGCGTGGAGAGTCGAAGCGGCGAGCGCAAGCCAAGCGGAACCAGCTTTTCCGCCTTCCGCCTTCTAAAAGGTGGCTGGGGGCGGAATCGAACCGCCGACACGAGGATTTTCAGTCCTCTGCTCTGCCAACTGAGCTACCCAGCCGTGACCCGCGCAAGGGAATCGCGACTATGCGGGAGTTCCCCGTTCGTCGCAACGGTTGAATTCGGCAGCGCGTGGGCACGATGCATTTGACCTTACTGCCCCGAATTTAAGCCTGAGATCAAATAACGACTGAGGAACAGGAACATGAGGAGAACAGGGACAGCAACAAGGAGAGCGCTGGCGGCGTAGAGTTCCCACTGTGCTCTCATATTCGCCTGGAACATGTGAAGGCCGAGCGGCGGGGTGACCTTTTCTACATCCTGAAACATAAGGGCCGCGACGACGTATTCGTTCCAGGCAGTTATGAAGGAGAAGAGAGCGGTGATGACGAGGGCAGGCACGGCGAGGGGAAGATTGATGCGGGTGAATGATTGCCAGCGCGAGCAGCCGTCGAGGCCGGCGGCTTCTTCGAGTGAAAAGGGAATCGTGTCATAGTAGCCTTTGAGCTGCCAGATGCAGAAGGGGAGCGCGGTCGCGGCATAGACAATGGTTACGCCGAGGTAAGAGTTGATCAGCTTGAGCTTGATCATGATGAGGTAGAGCGGCAGAAGGAGCATGGTGGCGGGGAACATCTGAGTAACGAGCAAGCCGTTAAGCATGCTCCTGCGAGCGACGAAGCGGAAGCGGGAAAGAGCATAGCCGGCGGTCGAGGCGAGAGCGACACCGGTGAGACTAACGGCCAGGGCGATGGCAGTGGAATTGAGGAGCGAGCGGAGGAACGGTTTCGGTGATGAGGATGCGGAAGTTACCGAAGGTGGCGCCGGCAGGGATGAGAGCCAGTGAAGAAGAGAGTAGCTGATCACTGGGTCGCAGCGCGATGGTGATAATGCGAGTAATCGGGTAGACGGCAAATAAGCAGAAGAGGCTAAGAGCGAGGTAGCTAAGGATCGCCCGCAGGAGGTGACCGCGATACATTTTCGGCATTTGCGTGAGGATTATCGTACGTTGAGGTTGCGAAGGAGCTCGCGCAGGCGGTCGTGCGGAAGCGCCTCGACTTTGTGGTCGTCGCGTCCGGTCATGTCGTGATTGTCGACCAACGCGTTGACAATGGCTTCTTCAGTGGCCTGGACCGTGCCGGCAAAAAGCGGATCCATGAGATCGTTCGGAATCGTCTGAACATTATGTGTCACCTTATCGGCCGAGGCGACGTGTGGATTAGCGGTGGAGAAAGCGAGAAAGAGATCGCCGGAACCATTGCCGGATATGCTGCCGGTGCGAGCCAGACCTAACGAGGCTCGGCGGGCGAGGCGCTTTAGTTGGCCAGGCAAGAGCGGCGCGTCCGTCCCCACCACGATAATGATGGAGCCGGTATCTTGCTTGTAAACTTCGCCGGGGATTTCTTTGCCGACGGGAACTCCGGCGATGGTGAGTCCCGGCCGGCGCCCGCAATTCGCCTGCACGAACACGCCCACGGCGTAGTGATTCGCAGGCGAATCTTTGCCGGCTTTGATCTCAACGCTGCGTGAGGCTGTGCCGTTGCCGCCTTTGAATTCGTAGCAAATCATGCCGGTGCCGCCCCCGACGCTGCCCTCCTCGATCGGGCCGCCGTGCGCGGAATCGAGCGCATGAAAAACGTCCTCCGGTTTGACATGGAAACCATTGATGTCATTGAGCCAGCCATCCCAAGTCTCGGCCACGACAGGCAAACTCCACCAGTAACCGGTGGGATCAGCCGCACCATGGGCGATGCGCCACTTGATGACGGCGTCGCGTGCCAGCCCCACGCTGTGGGTATTGGTGATGACGACGGGCCCCTCGAGAAAACCGCTCTCCTCGACCCAGGCCGTTCCGGTCATCTCGCCATTGCCGTTTAAGCTGAAGACACCGGCATAAACCGGATCGTTGAGTGAATCGTGACCGCGCGGGATGATGGCGGTCACGCCGGTGCGCACCGGGCCCTTCCCGGGCTCGAGCTTGCCTTCGCCGCTGATGAGAGTGGTGTAGCCGACCTCCACGCCGGCCACGTCAGTGATGGTGTTGAGTTTTCCCGGCGTGCCGTCGAACGGAATGCCGAGGTCGCGGGCGCGGACGAGGCCAGGAGGTGACTCGATCCTGGGCGGCGGCGAAACGGGTGGACGCGCGGAGCAATCAAGCACGATTGCGAGCACGCTCAGGAGCACGAGACGAAGATTTCTGATCACGGCGTGAATGTTGTCAGAGTTTGGTCTTTCGCGCGATTCGGGAAAGGGTAAATTTTGGTGTGAGCTACGAGGTTTTCGCGCGCAAATACCGGCCGCAGACGTTCGACGATCTCGTGGGGCAGGGGCACGTCTCGCGCACGCTGAAGAACGCAGTGGAGCAAAACCGTCTGGCGCACGCTTACCTTTTCGTGGGGCCGCGCGGAACCGGCAAGACGTCGACGGCGCGCATTTTATCCAAGGCGCTGAACTGCGCCAGCGCGCCGGGACCCACGGTGAATCCATGCGGGGTGTGCGATAACTGCCGCGAGATCGCCGGCGGCAACAGCCTCGATGTGCTCGAGATCGACGGCGCGAGCAACAACGGCGTGGAGCAGGTGCGCGAGCTGCGCGACAACGTGCGATACGCGCCGGCGAAATCCCGCTTCAAGATTTACATCATCGATGAAGTGCACATGCTGACGCAGGCGGCGTTCAATGCCTTACTGAAGACGCTGGAGGAACCGCCCGCGCACGTAAAATTCATTTTCGCGACGACGGAGCCGCAGAAAGTTTTGCCGACGATCCTTTCGCGCTGCCAGCGGTTCGATCTCCATCGCATCCCGACGAATCTCATCGCGCAACATCTGCAGCTCATCGCGCAAAAGGAAAAGCTGACCCTCGCGCCGGCAGCGGCGCACGCCATCGCGCGCGGAGCGGAAGGCGGCATGCGCGACGCGGAATCGATGCTCGATCAGCTGGTGGCGTTCTGCGGCGACAAGATCGAGGAAGCCGACGTGCTGAATGTCTTCGGTTTCACGAGTGAAGAACGGGTGGCGGAGTTTGTCGGCAAAATTTTGCGCGGCGAGACGGCGGAAGCGCTCGAGGTCCTGCACGATCAATGCGAAGCGGGCAAGGACATGATGAAGCTGATGTCGGATACAATCGCGTATCTTCGCGATCTGCTCGTTTTCAAGGTGAAACCGGATGCATTGAGCGATGAGGTGACGGCGGAGATGCGTGCTGCGGTTGAGAAACAGGCGCCTTTGCTCGGGACCGATCGGCTCCTGGAATTGATCGATCAATTCGCGGCGGCGGAAGGGCGGATGAAATGGGCGCCGAATAAGAAGCTGCATTTCGAGATTGCGGTGATTAAAGCGATTCAAACGTTGAGCCAGGCGACCTTGGATGAAGTGATCGAGAATCTGAGCGCGTTGAGCGATGGGAAGCCGGTGCCAGCTGCTGCAGCTTCGGCGCAGAAGGAGCCAGAGCAGCGCGCGATTACGCCCGGGCAAAGCGACGACAAGATCGACACGCAGAAGCTTTGGCAGCAGGTGTGCGGGAAAGTTCCGGCGCGAGGATTTCTGCGGACGTTGGTGGATTCGTTAGCGGCGTCGGAATCCGAAGGACGCAGTTTCGTGCTCGGCTATCCGGCGGAAGAGAAGGCGGCGATTGAAACGCTGGCGACGAGTGCGAATCGCAAGCAGCTGGAGAATTTGTTGAAAGAAGTGAGCGGACGCGATTGGACGCTCAAGCTGGTGGCGAAGCCCGAGCTCGCGAGCGAGTCACGCGCGAGCGAAACGGCGCGGAAAACGAAGGAACCTCCGCCGATTGTGCGCGAAGCGCTGGAGATGTTCCAGGGCGAGATCAAGTGAAAGGAGAGAGGCGATGAATTTGAACAAGTTGATGAAGCAGGCGCAGAAGATGCAGGAGCAGATGAGCAAAACGCAGGCTGAGCTGGAGGAGAAAACGGTGGAGGTGCAGGCTGGGGGCGGCAAAGTGACGGTGGTGGCGAACGGGGCCGGGGAAGTGCTCTCGATCAAGATCGCGAAGGAGATCGTTGATCCGGAAGATGTGGAGTTTTTGGAGGAAGTGGTGTTAAGCGGAGTAAAGCAGGCGATTGAACAGGGGAAGGCGATTGCGACATCGGAGATGTCTAAGATTACGGGTGCGATGGGAGTGCCGGGGTTGGGACTCTAAACATTGTCATCCCGAGCGCAGTCGAGGGATCCCGTGGAAGTTACCTGAACGTAGCGCGGCGGGGTCTCTCGACTGCGCACGGGATGACGGTGTAGCTGCAATCATTAGCACGCGTTTTCGGCGGTCATAGAGACGCCGCTACAGGGGGCGGTCGATGCGCTGGTGTTTTTCGAAGAGGCAGATTTCGTGGATGCCGAGCGGTGCCAGTTTTTGGGCGAGGCGATCGTAGTTTTCTCCGAGCTGCGCCCAGGAATGAGCATCGGAGGCGATGGTGAATGGGATTCCTTGCGCCATGGCGAGGCGGATAATTTCGTCGGAAGGATAGAGTTCGTTAACCGGTTTGCGCCAGCCGGCCGTGGATAGCTCGATGGCGAGATTGCGCTTCCGGATAAGTTCGAGCGCGTCTGCGACGAGCGGCGCGAGTTCTCCGCGTGCTCGATGCCCGTGGATTTTTACAAGGTCGAGGTGCGCGAGACAATCAACCAACCCGCTTTTGGCCACGGCGCGCACTCGTGAGAAGTAATCAGCGTAGACCTCGTTAGGATCGCGCCCGGCGAATTGCGCGGCGCCCTCCGGCACGGTGTCGAACATCTGATCGGGCCGGCTGAGGTAATGAACGGAGCCGAGAACAAAATCGAGCCGGTCCCAATTTTGCTCGATCCATTTGCGTCCGGCAGCGCTTGTCTGCGGATCGTTATCCCACTCGATCCCGAGGCGAATGTTTACGTCGGGATTTTTCTCCCG
The DNA here is from genome assembly GCA_038200165.1 of Chthoniobacterales bacterium. Classification (GTDB taxonomy): domain Bacteria; phylum Verrucomicrobiota; class Verrucomicrobiia; order Chthoniobacterales; family UBA10450; genus AV69. Next base: position 7,516 of record JBBPYF010000037.1, read on the forward strand.
CAGCCGATCGATCACGTCGAAATCGACGCCTGCGTGATAACGATCATGATCAGTAAAGGCAAGATCGCTGATGCCTTTGGTCCGCGCAGCGTCGATCCAGGGCTGGAGTAGCTCGAGGGTGTAGCTCTGAACGCGGTGACCTTGTGGATGAGTGTGATAGTCGGCGAAGAGCAGTGATTGGTGAGAGGTGAGCGGTGAGAAGTGAGAGGATGATCTACCCTTCTTCATTTCTCACCAATCACCTCTCACGCTTACGCCGCTCACGGCGCAGTCATGAACTTCTGGCGGGCGCGCAACTCAGGGTATCTCGGAAAGAACACCTCCGCGATGTAGACGCGGCCCGGCTGTAGCTCGCGCGTGGCGATGGTTTCGTCATAGACGATTTGCTCACGCGGATTGATGAGAAGGTTGCCGATCTCCTCAGTGAAAGCACGATTCTCTGACCAGCGAGTGAGGACTTCGCCGGTGGAATTGAGTAGCTGAATATCGATGCGCTGTGAGGTAGGAAAGTCGATGGAGACAGGCGAGTTGCCGATGTTGCTCAGAAGGGCTTTGACATGCAGCTGGCGAACTTCGGAGAGGCGGACCGGTTCGGCCGGCACCTGGAGCTCAAGAAGCAGACCGCGCAAGCGCGGATCGCTATAGGTAGGCGGCTTCCTAGAGGAACCGAACGGGTGCAGGATGCGACCGAAAACGCTGTGCGTCGTCGTCGTCGTCGATTGCGCGTTCACCGTTGCGGTGGGGAAGGCGAGCAGGAGGATGGCGGCAGCCAATTTCATCTGGGCGTTTTTGAGCAAACGTGGCAAAAGGTGTCAAACCCTTTATCATCGCCCATGATCCGCACCTTTGCACTCGCGTTGCTGCTCAGTTTATCTGCAATGGCGACAACTTCAGCCAAAGCAAAGCACTGCACCGTGCGCGTCCACACCCAGGCGAATGCGAATGACGGCAGCGTATTCGCCACGCCGGTGACGACACCGCTGACGAGCAAAACCATTTACATCGAAAAAATCCCCACCATTTCTGAGCGCGACGTGGCGGCGTTCCGCGCATATCAGGCGCGGGATGGGAGTTTCGGTGCGCTCTTGCAGCTGAATGATCATGGCCGTCTCGCCTTGGAAACACTGAGCATCGAACATCGCGGCACTACGCTGCTGGTGCTGGTGAATGGCCGCGCGGTGACGGAGTTGCTGGTGGACCGGCCTGTTTCCGATGGCCAATTGTATATCGCCGCCGGGCTGAGCGCGGCCGACATTCAGTTGATGGAGAAGGATTGGCCGGTCATCGGCGCAAGCAAACGCGGATGAGGCAATGGGGCTGTGTAATCGCGCTGGCGTTGCTTGCCGCGATTCCGATCATGCGCGGGCAAAGCGAAGCGGTCGAGATCACTTTGCCGACGGACAACAAAGCGCTGTTCCACGGCGGCGGCCCTGAGTTCTATCAATATATCGAGCGGGAATTTCAGGGTGAGAAGTCGAAGCCGTGGGAAGGGGGCGGTTACGGTTTCGTGCGAAATCCGGTGGCGACTGCCGCTGGCATTGTCTACTCGCGCTTTCATGAAGGCATTGATATCCGGCCGCTCCTGCGCACCTCACGTGGCGAGCCGCTCGACGAAGTGCGCGCCATCGCCGAAGGCAGAGTGGTGCACATAAATGCGGTGCCCGGCTACTCGAACTACGGACGCTACATTGTCATCGAACATAGATGGGACGGCTCGCCCTATTACTCGCTCTACGGTCATTTAAGTGAGATCGACACGAGCGTAGGGACGAGTGTGCATCGCGGCGAACGCATCGGGCGCATGGGACACAGCGGGGAAGGATTGAACGTGGCGCGGGCGCATTTACATCTCGAACTCAACCTGATGCTGAATCGCAACTTCGAAGAGTGGCACGATCATTACTTTGCAAAAGATCCGAATCACAACGGGATCTACAATGGGATCAATCTTACCGGTATTGATATCGCGCGGTTCTTTCTGGAGCGTGAGAAACGGCCCGAGCTGACGGTGCCGCGGTTCTTGGCCGAAGAAGAGACATTCTGCAAGTTGAGAGTTCCGGACTCGGCGCATTTCGATTTGCGCAAGTGGTATCCATGGATGGTGAAGAACGCAGCGCTGGATGCGAAGTCGTGGGAAGTGAGCTTCGCGCGCTCTGGTGTGCCGTTAGCGATCGAAGCACGGGCGGAGGCAGTGAATGAGTCGGTGTTGAGCTATGTGAAGAACTCCGAGGTAGACTGCACTTATCTTACGCGCGGCGTGGTCGGAGGCCGCGGAGAACAAGCGCATCTGACGGAAAGCGGGATGCGCTTGATGCGACTGCTCACCTGGCCGGATTAAAGCGCTGCTATCTGATCTTGCTGTAGCGGCGGTCTATGACTGCCGAGCGCGCACTCGGCAGAAGCCGTTCAAGCGTCCCGCGAAGTTACGTTTCAGGTTGCGCAGCGGGATTCCTCGACTTCGCTCCGAATGACTGGGATGATAGCCCGCGTGCACCGGCTTGTAACCGTCTTCGTTGCGTCGGCCTTTTCGACTTCCGCCTTCGCGCAGATCGACCGAATAACCGGGAAACCGTTTGCGACGCGCTCCGAAGTGCTGGCGCGGCATGGAATGGTGTGCACGAGTGTGCCGGCAGCGACGCAGGTCGGACTCGACATTCTGAAGCGTGGCGGCAGCGCGGTGGATGCGGCCATTGCGGCGAACGCCACGCTCGGGCTGATGGAACCGGTGTCGAACGGCATCGGGGGCGATCTGTTCGCCATCGTTTACAGCGCGAAGGAGAACAAACTCTATGGGATCAATGGGAGCGGGCGTTCTCCGCTGGGGCTGAGCTACGATGCGATGAAAGCCGAGTTTGCCAGCCTGCACCGCCAAACCATTCCACCGACGGGTATGTTGCCAATCAGTGTGCCGGGCACGGTGGACGCATGGGGGGAGCTGCACAAAAAATTCGGCAAGCTCAACCTGGGCGATGATCTGGCCCCGGCGATTCGTTACGCCGAAGAAGGTTTTCCGGTGACCGAGTTGATCGCGTATTACTGGTCGTTCGGGCCGCGTCTCTACAAGGATTTGCCAGGCGGTTTCCTCGAAACTTACACGCTCGATGGCAAGAGCCGCACGCCGGCGAAGGGTGACATCTTTAAGAATCCGGCTCTGGCCAGAACTTTGCGGCTGATCGGCGAACGCGGGCGCGATGTTTTCTACAAAGGCGAGATTACGGATGCGATCGACGCGTTCATGCAGGCAAACGGCGGCTGGTTGCGCAAAGGGGATTTTGCAAAACACACGAGCACGTGGGTTGAGCCAGTTTCTGCGAACTATCGCGGCTATGATGTGTTCGAATTGCCGCCAAATGGGCAGGGCATCGCGGCGCTGCAAATGCTGAACATCCTGGAAGGATTCGACCTGCGCGGGTGGGGACGTAATTCACCCGAAACGCTGCACACGATGATCGAAGCGAAGAAACTCGCCTGGGCGGATCGCGCGAAGTTTTATGCGGATCCTGATTTCGCCAAGATCCCGCTGATAGGTTTGCTGTCGAAGAGTTACGCAGCTGAGCGACGCAAGCTGATCGATGCAAATCACGCGGCCAAGACTGTCAACGCGGGCAATCCGAGCCTCGATAGTGGCGATACGATCTACCTGTGCACGGCTGATGACGACGGCAACATGGTCTCACTGATTCAAAGCAACTATCGCGGAATGGGCAGCGGCATTGTCGTGCCGGGACTTGGGTTCATGTTCCAGGATCGTGGCGAGCTATTCTCGATGCAGCCGGGCCACGCGAATGTCTACGCGCCAGGCAAGCGTCCTTTCCACACCATTATTCCCGGTTTCGTAATGAAGGATGGCAAACCGTGGGAAGCATTCGGGGTGATGGGCGGCGGCATGCAACCGCAGGGACATGTGCAGGTGCTGACCAATCAGATCGACTTTGGGTTGAACGTGCAGGAAGCGGGTGACGCATCGCGCTGGCAACATGAAGGCGATAACGAGCCGACGGACGAGACGATGACGAGCGGCGGCTATGTGGAGGTGGAGAGCGGCATTCCGTATGAAACGGTGCGCGAGCTAAAGAAGCGCGGACACGACGTGCGATTCGATGTCGGAGGTTACGGGGGGTATCAGGCGATCAAGGTGGAGATGCACGATGGCCAGCGCGTTTATGTAGGCGCGAGTGAGTCGCGCAAAGACGGAGAGGCTGCGGGCTACTAGACGCGATCGGAGTTAAGAAGATCATTTGAGTCGGCATGGTTGGATCTTGTTAGTCTAATATCGAGATGAAAATCGCTGCTGCTCAGATGGCATGCGCCGCAGGCGATGTGTCCGCCAATCTCAGCAAGATTCGGGCGTTGGCCGGCCAGGCGAAAGAGCGAGGCGCGGAGTGGATCGTCTTTCCGGAAATGTGCGACACCGGTTATGTCATGTCGGTGATTCGCGAGCGCGCCGCGAACTGGAGCGAAGGAGCGGTGCTGGAATTACGCGCGGTCGCGAGGGAGCTTGCCCTCGGCATCATCTGCGGCGTGTCCGAACGCGAGGGTGAATGCATTTTCAACACGCAGGTTGTGATCGACGCCAGTGGGGAGATCATTGGCAAATACCGCAAGACGCATCTCTTCGCCCCGGCGCCGGTGGAAGAGCACAAATGTTTCGCCGCTGGCGCTGAGCTTGTAGTCACACGAATGGGTGATCTGCGCGCAGGCCTCAGCATCTGTTACGATTTACGTTTTCCTGAACTCTACCGCGCACTGGCGATAGATTGCGGCGTAAACCTCTTTGTGATTTCGGCGGCGTGGCCAAGCGCGCGCTGCGAGCACCTGTGCACGCTCATCGCCGCGCGTGCCATTGAAAACCAAAGTTACGTCGTGCTGGCGAATCGCGTCGGCACGGACAATGGGGCCAGATTCTGCGGCAATTCCGCCGTCATCAGCCCATCGGGCGAGATTCTCGCCATCGGCTCAAGGGATGGCGAGGAGCTGGTGGAAGCCAAACTTTCCGCCCGCGCGCTCGCTTCCGTGCGCGAGCGAATGGCTGTTTTCGATCATCGGCGACCGGAACTTTACACTTCAAAATCGCCGCAACTGATCAGTCCGTGACTGCGCGCCTGTTTCGTTCAATCCTGAGCCTGACCGCATTGGCCGTGGCCGTTCTTTTCGCCGGCTCCTGCGCCCGCTCTCACCAGATCGCCGGCAAATGGCAAACCACGAGTGGCGATACTCCGATGGTTTGGGAATTCGCCGGCGACGGCTCAGTCAGGCAGGGCAGTGTGCGCGGCCGCTACAGCTTCGGTGACAATGAGCGGATGAAAATCGAGACACCATTCGCGACCACCGTTTATCAGGTGCAAATCGCCGGAGACCGACTCACGCTGATCGACGCCCGGGGCGCGAAGCTCGACTTCACACGGGCGAAAGAGCCGTAACGCGCGCCGCTATTTCTTGACGTTTTGCCGGCGGAACTTGACCGCCGCGGCATAGGCGGCGATCTCGTCCTTCGGCTTGCGCCACGAGAATGTGCGCGTTTTCACCTGATTGGCGCGGTTGCGATAAGTCACGGCATAACAGCGCTTCGGGTAACGAGAAATTCCAATGACGGGCTGCTTTAATCCGAGCGCGGCGAGCACGCGCGGCGGCACGGCATGGCGCCGCTTCGGCGGCAGAACCCGCAACAACATGTCGCGATACGCTTCTGCCAGGCGCAGACTCTTCGCTGAATGCCCGGCGAAATGTTTGCTGAACTCGGTTCGTTCTCGCGTCACGCACACCTGGTAGCCGCTGGGCAAGACGCGAATGTTTCTTACCTCCAGCTGCTCACGACTTCGCCCTTTCCGGTTAGCACCGGCCGCGGTTGCCTGATTTTTCTTCATCGTTTTCAATGGTTTCCCCGCCATCGGTAGCATATTCGTTCGTCTTGCGCTAACGACTTCGCAATTTTTTGCCTTCAGTAAAAGCCCGGCATCAACCGCTTCGTTCGCATAATGTAATCGGCGTAGGTTGGGCCAAGCGCCGCGTCCAGCGCTTGCTCTTCCACATTCATTCGGCGAATGAACGCTGCCGTAATTGGCAGCATGATAATCACTAATGCGGCCCAGTTGCAGAGTGAGAGCGCAAAACCGAAAGACGCCAGCAACACCCCAGTGTAGGAGGGATGGCGCACCAGCCGAAATGGACCGGATTCCACCAGTCGATGATCCGGCGCAATCTGCACATCGACGGTGAAGGAACGACCGAGCACGACAATGGCCCACCAGCGCAAAGCAAGTCCGCCAACGATCGCAACACCTTGCGCGTGTTGCGGGCCGTGATCCTGCTCAGTCTCGCCGCGGGAGTATTTGTCGCCACGCACGAAGAGGAGGCCTAGGAGGCGCCAAACGCCAACCCACGGCAAGGCGGCCGCCGGAACGGTTCGTCCGTTAGGGCGCTGCAGTACGCAATAAGCTCGCTGAGGCGTGGCTGCTCTTCGGTCCAATTGATTTTCGGTTTCTGAGAAACGGCAGTGCCATTCCAGTGGATGAGAAGTGAGCGCAGTTTCCAACATATGAACAAAACAATTGTCCATCTCCTTAGCCTCAGCGTCGTCGCGGCGGGGTCATTTGTGTTCAGTTTCAACGCGCCAGCTGCCGCTGGTGATCTTTACGAGGCTGATCTTGGCACCGGCACGATTTTCAAGTTCACCCCTTCCGGCACAAAGAGCAGCTTTGCCCAGGCCTTAATACCCCAATAGGTCTCGCTTTTAATCGACACGGCATTCTGTTTGTACCGGACGCGGGCTCGGTCAGCATCCTTCAATTCACGCCGCCGGCGCGCAGAGCACATTCGCTTCCGGGCTCAGCAATGGTGCTGCGGGTCTGGCTTTTGACGGTGCGGGCAATCTCTTTGTCACCGAGTTCAATAGCGGCACGATTTCAAATTCACTCCCGATGGGACACAGACAACCTTTGCCTCTGGACTGACGAATCCAGTCTGCCTCGCCTTTGACAGTTCAGCTTCTCAGTAGCGAATCCGCTGCAGGACCCCAGAGTTGAACTGCACGATAGCAGCGGCGCGATTATTGCCTCTAACGACAACTGGCAGAAATCTCAGCAAGCCGAAATCCTTGCCACTAGACTCGCCCCGGCACACCCGGCCCAGTCGGCCATCCGGCAAGGCTGCCAGCGGGTAACTACAGCGCCATCGTCCGCGGCGCCGGAGGGACCACGGGCGTCGCGCTCTTGGAAGTGTACAGCATTCCGTAATCGGCGCGAGTTTCCCGCGAGTCGTTAGCGGGCAGCGGCTGCCTTTTGCTTACTTCAGCAATTCCTGCGGGACTTTGCCACCATTCGCTGCCAGCTTCTTCAACACTTCTTTGTGCAGCCAGATGTTCATGGAGGCGCTGTCGTTCTGGTCGCCTTGGTAATGCAGCTCAGTGGCGAGCTGCTTGCGCGCGCTCAAGCTACTGTCCATGCCGACCAACTTCATCAGGTCAACGATGGAACGTTTCCAATCGAGCTTCTCGGGATTCCGCGTCGCCAGACCATCGAGAACCGCAGCGACGTCGACGGACTGCGGTGGGGCTGTGGTGCTGGCGCCCGCGGGCGAGGCTGTAGTTGCTCCCGATGCAGGTGGAGCTTGCTGCGTTGAAGTTTGGGATGGCTGCGTGCTACTCGGCGTTCCGGCGGAAGTAGAAACTCCTGCCGCAGGAGTGCTTCCGTGGCCGAAAATTTTCGACATTAAATTACTAAACAGGCTCATAGACTTTGGTTAATCGTTAATTGTTAATGGTTATTAAACTAGGCACTGCGACGCTGGTTACTCAGGAGCTTGGCCGCGGCCACGGTCAGGGCGCCAATCACGACAGGATTTCCCATGGCTTTGACAAACCAGGGTTTCTCCGCCACCGCTTGCTGAAGCGCCTGCGGCTGCTCCCGGCGCGCGTAATTCATCACCTTGGCCGCGTCGTCGGGGCTCATCTGGTTGGGATCGGTCGAGCCGAGGCCGAGCATTCTGGCCAGGCCGCCCATTCCGCCGGCGGCTCCGCCACCGCCACTTGCCCCGCCGAGCGCTCCCATCAAAGTGCCGAGTAACCCGGCCCGTTCTGGCTGCGGCATCTGGGCCACGGCATTGCGCGCGTTTTGGTGAAACTGATCGTCGGGCAGCTTGCCGAGGTACTGGGTCGCGGCCTGATGATAAGTGTTATTGTCGAAATCGCGGTCGTTGGCGTGATTGGAAACGAAGCGATCGTGGTACTGCGCCGCCTCGCTTTCATCCATCGTGCCGCCGCCGCCGCCGAAGCGTTGCATGAAATCATCTACAGTTCCTGGCATGTGATTAATCCTCCGGTTGAGTTATTGCACCTAGACGGGTCGAAGAAACATTTGTTCAAAATTCATTGCGTCGGCGTGTAAGTCATGTCGCGGCTCTGCGCGCTGAAACGCGCCGTGCCGATCTTGTGCGGCGGATTCGATGGCGTATACGCGAGCACGGTGAGGTCTTGTTGTGGGAATTCGCGCGCCATTTGTGTGAGAATGCTCCGCATCAAATCGGGGACACGGTCCATCTCCACGGTCCGGTCGAGGATTAATCCCAGCTCGTTCTGCTCGTTGAGCATGGCGCGATCGATGGTGCGGTGATCGGGATCGGCGGCGCGGATGCGATTAAGAAAATCGGCCTGGCGCTGCTTTACGTTGTCACTGGCGACAATGGGCGGCCGGGCCTGCTGGTTATCGGGCGAGACTGGCGGCGGCGAGACCGGTTGGTCGCAGCTGCCCAGGAAAGCTACCGTCCCGAGTAAAACGACCACCAGAGTGGAGCCTCGCATCATCATTGCAAAATCTATTCGTGCAAAGTGGGGCAAACAGGTGTCTCGCTCGTTGCCTTGAGGTGAGTTCATTTCCACGAACGCGCGTCAGCGAAGCGGTTGTAGCTGCCGCCTGTCCTCAGCGGCAGGGCTGGTAACGCGTCGTGGTTCATTGGTTCTGCCGCAGAGGACGGACGGCAGCTATAACATCAGGCAACACAGGCACGAGTCTCAACAACTTCCTCGCTCATCGGAATCGACAACGCCTCTCCGTCTTCCGGGGAAAAAAATGAAAATTTTTGGAGACGTGAAGGGACGTTGTTGCGAATCGGTTGCGGAGGTTAAGGACAAATGGAAAACGACAACGTTGAAAATGAAAAGGATCGCGAGCTTACTCGCGAACATGAAGGTCATCCGATCGCCACCGGCGTCGGAGCAATTGGAGGCGGCGCGGCAGGTGCTGCCATTGGAACAGCAGTGGGCGGGCCGGTCGGGACCGTCGTGGGCGCGGTCATCGGCGCGGTCGCGGGCGGAGCGGGTGGTTACGCGCTGGGCGAAGCGATCGATCCGGCAGCGGAGGATGCATATTGGCGCGAGAGCCATTACAAGCAGCCCTTTGCCAAGAGCGGCAGCTTCGATGAATACCACCCGGGCTATCGCACTGGTTATCAGGGTTATGACAAATATGCGGCGGAGAAGCGCACGTTTGAAGAAGCGGAGCCTGATCTGAAGCGTGATTACGGCGGCTCGAAGACCGATCTGCCGTGGGACAAGGCACGTGATGCCTCGCGCGCGGCGTGGAACCGCGTCGAGCGCGGCGAAGCGGTGCGTATTCCGATTACGGAAGAACAGGTGAAAGTAGGCAAGCGCGAAGTGGAACAAGGCGCTGCGACCGTTCGCAAGGAAGTGCGCAAGGAAACGGTCAACACGCCAGTTGAGTTAAAGCGTGAAGAACTCGTGGTCGAGCGCACAGGCGCAGGCGGCGAGGACGTTCCGGGCGATGCCTTCAATGAAGGCGAGGTGCGGATTCCTCTTAAAAAGGAGGAGCCGGTCGTGCAAAAGGAAGCGCGGGTAGTGGGCGCCGTTAATGTAGAAAAGAAAGAAGAGACAGAGCGCCAGGATGTGTCCGACACCGTCCGCAAGGAAGAGGTGAAGGTGGATCAAACAGACGAACGGGCGTAGAAGTTCCCTGGGAAGCCTAGACCTAGAGCGGGTCTCGCTACAGCGCGGGACCCGCTCATTTTTTTAATATGCCAGCGCTTCAGCCGGGGGGGCAGCGCAGCAATCCACTTCCTCGTTAGCCGAAAGCTTTAGCATCTGCCGTGAGAGGCAGGCACGATTACCTAATGAACCCATAAACCTATGATCGAACCCACCAGCTTACCTACAGAGCGCGAGACAGTCTCCCGCGCCACGACTGCTTCCTCGGATGCGTTTAGCGGTTTTGACCGCTCCTTCGCCCGCGTCTCATGGGGATCGATATTCGCTGGAGCGATTATCGCCATGGCTACGCAGCTCGTGCTCACTCTCATTGGCGTGGCCATCGGCCTCGCCACCGTCAGCCCAGCTACGGGTGGCACTCCCAGCGGCACGGCCTTCGGGCTCGGCGCGACCGTTTGGCTGCTTCTCAGCAGCTTGATCTCACTCTTTCTCGGGGGTTACATTGCGGCTCGGCTCGGCGGCACCTTCAATGGCTGGCTTCATGGCTTGGCCACGTGGGGCCTCGTCACCATGCTCACCATCATGCTGCTGACTACTGCGGCTGGTGGCCTTATCGGGACCGCGTCTGGCTTGGCCAACTTCGCCGCCAGCAACAGCGACAAAGCCCCACAGATGCAATTACCACCTGCCGTGCAGCAGCAACTGGATCAGCTCAAAGCCCAAGCCAGCCAAAGCGCAGACCAGGCCGCCGCCGAGGCGCAACAAACCGATCCGCAAACGAAGGCAATACGGGCGAGGGAAGCTGGTGAACGCGCGGCCAAAGGCGGAGCTATCGGCACTGGCGGCGCAGCTTTGGGATTGATTCTCGGCGCGCTCGCCGCAGCTTTCGGTGGCAAGACCGGTCAGCGCTACCCCGTTCGCGAAGTGTACGAGACGACCGAGCGGCGCGAGGTGTAGGTTAGAGGTCAGAGGTCACAGGTCAGACGTTCCCAAAGCTCGATTTGGGAACGAGAGAGCGCGATTGCGGACGCGGCAATCGCCACTTCGCGTGCGCGACTATTGTATTGGCGCAGGCTCCGAAGCTTACGAGATTGCTGCTGCGCAAGACCATGTCGCACGATTGCAAGCATCACTCACCCGGCGGAACGAACTTCACCCGCGCGTTCATCATCGGCATCGCGCTTAATAGCGCCTATATCGTCTTTGAAGTCGGCTACGGCATCATCGCGCAGTCACTCGCGCTCATTGCCGATGCCGGCCATAACCTCAGCGACGTGCTCGGCCTTCTCCTGGCCTGGGCCGCTAGCGCGATGGCCCGCACCCGTCCGACGAAGCGCCGCACTTACGGCTTGCGCGGGAGCTCCATTCTCGCCGCGCTTTTTAACGCCATCCTCCTTCTGATTTCGGTCGGCGCCATCGCCTGGGAAGCAATTCGTCGCCTGGGCGAGCCGCCTCTCGTCTCGGGTAAAATCGTGATTGGCGTTTCCACCGTCGGCATTGTCATCAACACCATCACCGCCTGGATGTTTGCCGCTGGCCGCAAAGGTGACCTGAACATCCGCAGCGCCTTTCTCCACATGGCGGCCGATGCTGCCATTTCGGCAGGTGTTGTCGTAGCGGGCATCGCCATTCTCCTCACTGGTGAACGCTGGATTGATCCCGTGGTCAGTCTTGCTATCTCGGCTGTCATCGTTTGGGGCACGTGGAACCTGCTGCGCGAAGCGGTGAACCTCGCGCTTCAGGCGGTGCCGAAGCAGATCGACCCCGACGCCGTGCAGCGATATCTCCGTGAGCTACCGGGAATCACCGAAGTACATGACCTTCACATCTGGCCGATGAGCACGACAGAGACCGCTATCACAGCGCACTTAATCAAGCCCGATGGTGAGATAAACGATGGACTCCTTTGCCAGATAAAGGAGGAGCTTCACGCGCGCTTCTCCATCAACCACGTCACCATCCAGTGTGAATGTGGCGATAGTGCCTACCCTTGCGAGCAGGAGCCGGAGCACATCGTTTAGTTCGCCATTACTCAGGAGAGCTAAACTCTGAATGGAGTTCGATCTTCAGCCGACTCTAAAAGGAAGCTTGCTCAAGCTCCGGCCTCTTACGCCGGCAGATTTTCAACATCTTTTCGCCGCGGCCAGCGATCCGTTGATATGGAAGCAACATCCTGAGAGCGATCGCTACAAGCGCGAAGTATTCCGGCGTTACTTCGATGGCGCCATTGATTCGAAAGGCGCGTTCGCGATTATCGAGCGAAAGTCCGGTAGAATCATCGGTAGCTCAAGATACTGCAACCTGGATGAATCCGGCAGCGAAGTAGAGATAGGATGGACATTTCTCGAGCGAGAATTTTGGGGCGGAGCATACAATCGGGAGTTGAAGTCTCTCATGATTGGACACGCCTTGCGCTTCGTCGATCGCGTCCTGTTTGTCGTAGGAGAGAACAACATCCGCTCGCAAAAAGCCCTGGTGAAGATCGGGGCCAGCTTCCTAAAGGAACTTGAACCTTCGTCGCCCGATGACATCACCAAGGTTGTCTATGTCATCACGCGCCCGGCTACCTGAGTTACTGCAAGCGAGTAAAGAGCGCCACCACATAGATCACGAACAGCAACCCGACGATGACTGTCGCAACCTTGTGGTACCATTCGCGCGCGATGAGGAGTCCACTCGCGGCGAATGCGATAAAACCTAAATGAAACGCGAGGTTCAAGGGAGCAGGCAGTGCATGGTTAAGGACGAGATCGCGGCAAATGCTTAGAACAAGCAGGATAATGCAAAGGCTAAAGAAATGGCGGCGTTGCTGAAAATAGTGCGCCCGCAGATCCACGTTGCCGTCGCCAAAATCGGGATAGATGAGGCCGGTAAGGAGGTAGAGAACGATGACTTGCGCGAGTAGGACGGCGAAAGCGCTGAAGTCCCAATTGTGCCGGTTACGCAGGTCGAACATCGCCCACCACGTCTGAGCGCTCGCCAGGAGAAAGAAAGCGGCCCATACTTGCACCGGCCAAAACTCGCGCACCCGCGCGCGGGTGAGCATGCGCCCGCGCATCCCGATGAGTAGCTGGGTCACGGCCAGGCCGATGATGATGGAAAGGAGAACGGATAGATAACTGAATTCGTCCATCGCGTGAGAGGGAAGAATAGCTCGATGCCGTTAGCTGCCGAACATTTTCTTCGGCTACTCGGGCCGGCGTGTGCGCGCGGCCTTCAAGACCCGAACTACTGCGCCACCGTTCTCAGCGGCGGGAGCGCAGCGGTAAACGCGAACTATGCTGCCAGACTATCGAGCGCGCGGCGCAGATCGTGAATATTGAACGGCTTGTCCAGCATCACGTGCACGTCCATTTGCTCATACTCCTCGCGCACAGTCGGCGACAGATGCGCGGATAACACCATGATTTTACCGGTAAAATTCCGCTTCCGCAGCTCGCGCACCAGCTCCAGTCCGCTGCGAAACGGCATTTTCTGGTCGGTAATGACAATATCGTAGCCGGCAGACTCCTCCGTCAACTTGGCTAGGGCATCATCGCTATCGTTGACGCCGGTGACTTCGTAATCGGGGCGGCGGAAGATGAATCGCATCGATTCCGTGATGGACGGTTCGTCATCGACGGCAAGAATTTTCAAGGCGCTCTCCATAGCAGCTACATATTTCATAGCATCGTCCGTGCCTGCCGCCGTTGCTTGTGCCATTCACTGGCTAAGCGCCGCATCGACCGCGGTGGGGAAAATTTCTCCCACTTTTCCTTCCAGCCGTAAAGTGACGCAATCAAGGCCGTCGTGATCGGTCGCGCCCTGGTTGATAATCACATATGGTTTGCCGCGACGGGCTGTGATGAGCGGAAAAGACGCAGCAGGATAAACCGACAACGTCGAGCCGAGCGCGACTACAAGGTCAGCCTCTGCCGCGGCCTCAGCTGCTCGCTCCAGCTGCACGGGATCGAGACTCTGGCCAAAAGAGATGGTTGCCGGCTTGAGAAACCCGCTGCAGCCACAGCGGGGCGGCTGGCGGGTGCGGGCGAAATGTTGGAAGTGCGGCTCGGGCTCGCCGCGCCAATGGCAGCTCTGGCATTCTACCAGTGCGTTCGTGCCGTGTAATTCCACCAGCCGCTGCTCGCTCGTTCCGGCACGAGTGTGCAGCCCGTCGATATTTTGCGTCACGAGGCAAAGTAACTTCCCGGCTTGTTCCAACTGCACACTGGCGCGATGCACCGTGCTCGGCTCCGCCCGGCGAAACGCCTCCCAGCCTTCCAGCTTGTAATCCCAGTGCTCGATCCTCGCTGCTTCTGAGGACATGAAATCATCAAAATAGACAGGCTGACGTCGCGTCCATATGCCTTGCGGACCTCGAAAATCGGGAATGCCGCTGGCCGTGGAAATACCTGCGCCGGTAAAGAGCAACAGTTTACTCGAAGCGCGAAGATGCTCCGCCAGGTTCATAGGTTTTATCATTACGAAAGGATCACTGCGGTCACAAAGGAGATCATCTTTGTGGACTTTGTGTGAGAGCTCTCATGGCAGGATGTTTGGCGATTCTTCGCATAGCTTTGGCGAGTAGTTCGCGTCCCGGCGATATCTTGTGCCAGGGTGATGCGCCGCTGGGATGCGGCAGCGGGATGAGATCGAAGCTGAAGAGCTCGCGTTTGATAGTAAAGTTGCGACCAATGACCGCTTCGAGTTTATCAAAGACCACGAACTGCGCGATGGCGAGACGGCCGATCGGAATAACAAGGCGGGGCCGCAGAATGTCGAGCTCATCGTTCAGCCATGAGGAGCAGTTAACGATCTCCTGGGGCGCGGGCACGCGGTCAGTGCCGCCCGGCGCTTTCCCGGGAAAACAGCGAATAACCGCGGCGAAGTAGATGCGGCTGCGCATGGCTGGCTCATCCAGTCCGCACCATTCTTCAAACCAGCGGAACAGCGTTTTTCCAGCCGTGTGCGCAAAGGGGCGCTTCAGCGTCGGCTCCCGCACGCCCGGCGCCTGGCCGATGAGCATCACTTCGCTGAGAACTGGGCCGCCGGATACCGGTGGCGGGATCACTCGCGGACAGCGGCGGCATTGCAGAAGTTGCGCGACGTGCGCACTCAGACGTACCTGGGCAGGCCGGCGCGCCATCAACGGCGGAACAGCGAAAAGAGAAGACTGAGCACGATGCTGATGACGATGCAGGTCACGACAGGAAAGTAGAATGCGGAGTGGCTCCGCTCGACGCGGATATCGCCCGGTAGTCTGCCCATCCAGTTACCCAGACCAGCCCAGAGTAGCAGGCCGATAACGACAACCACGGCTCCGATCACGACAAGGAACTTTCCCAGATCAGGCATGCACAGGGACAATCGCATACAAACTCCCAAGACGCGACTTCGGGTGACACATCCAGGTGTGGCGCTCTTTCCGCTGTGCGTCGTACTCAAGCTCATCTATTTTCCACGGCTGTCCGGACTGTCTGACACCGCCGAAGTCTGTGAAAACTAGCGCTACTCAATTACAACGTGGCCTCGGAGTCACGGAGTCACTCTCGATTGTTATCAATCGCATCATCGGCTCCGGTATCTTCCGGACTCCGGCCAGCATCATGCTGGCAGTTGGCGCATCGTTGCCACTCTTTTACGGTGTCTGGCTACTTGGTGGGATCGCCACACTCCTGGCGGCGCTATGCTATGCCGAGTTAGTCGCGATGATGCCGCGCTCAGGTGGCCCTTATGTTTTCCTCAAGGCAGCCTATCCTACTGTCGTCACCTTCCTGCGCGGCTGGGCGATGTTCTTCGTCTCCGAAACGGGCTCCATCGCCATCGTCGCCATATTCTTTGCACAGAACCTCGTCTCTTTCTTCCCCGACAGAGCTTCCCCAGCAGCTATTGCCACCATCGCGATCGCCCTCGTCTTACTTCACACCTTGCTCAACTGCTATGGCATCAAACTGGGTGGCATCATTCAAAACATCTTCAGTGTCCTTAAGCTGGCTATTCTCGGCTTCATCGTTGTCACGGCATTCACTTCCGGGTTTCACCCGCACAACTTCTCTGCCGCGCCGCGCTCCGCCGGTATTGTCGGATGGGTTGCCGCATTCGGTTTTTTCAAAGCAATGCGCTACGGCTTCTATGCCTACAGCGGCTGGGAAGGTGCGACCTACGTGGCGGAGGAAATCAAGAATCCAACGCGCAATCTGCCCTTATCCTTGTTCGGCGGCATCGGTCTGGTGATGTTTGTCTATTTAGCTACTAATCTCGGTTACGTAAATCTGCTCGGGCCGGAGCGCATCGCCGCCATCTATGGTTCGCGCTCAACCGTGGCGGCGGAGTCGATGCAGACCGCCCTCGGCACACTCGGCAGCAGCTTTGTCATCATAGCCATCCTCATTAGCGCTTTTGGTAATGTGAACACGCAAATCCTTGTCAAAAGTCGCACCTGGTTCGCCATGGCGAGAGACGGCCTTTTCTTCCGCAGGCTCTCCTGGGTGCACCCGAAGTTCAAAACGCCTAACAATTCCCTCTTTGCCCAAGCTGCCTGGGCTTCGCTCCTCATTTTATTTGCCAGCCGCGCCGGCTGGAAATCGTACGAAGCAATAATTGACTACTTCAGCTTTACCTCGTCGATCTTTAACATCCTCACCTTCGCTGCGGTGTTCGTCCTTCGCCGGCGAGCGCCGGATTTACCGCGGCCTTACCGGACCTGGGGATATCCATACACGCTCATCCTGATCCTGTTGATAGAAGGGACGTTTCTGATCTTCACCCTTGTCACCAGCTTCGTCCCATCGCTCCTCGGTGTGTTACTGACTTCGACTGGCTTGCTCTACTACAAGTTTGCAGTTCCTGCCTCAGCCAAGCAGCGAACGATGCCGTGACCGATCTTCTAGTATCTGCCGGTGCGTTCCAGTAGTGGCTGCCACCACTTCTCGTTGTTCTTATACCACTCGATCGTCTCTTCCAAACCCCTCTGGAAATCGCGTCGCGGTTTCCAGTTCAGCTCCCGTGCGGCGTAGCTTGAGTCAATGGCGTAGCGGCGGTCATGACCCAGCCGATCGGTGACAAAGGTGATCAAGGTTTCCGGTTTGTTGAGTTGCTTCAAAATCAGCTTCACCACTTCAACGTTGGTGAGTTCGCCATCCCCGCCGAAGTTGTAGACACTTCCGGCTTTTCCTTCAAAAAGCGCGGCCACAATCGCCGCGCAATGGTCATCCACATGAATCCAGTCGCGTACATTTAAGCCATCACCGTACACCGGCAGCGGCTCGTCTCGCATTGCTTTGATGATCATTAATGGAATAAGCTTCTCCGGGAACTGATACGGTCCGTAGTTATTCGAGCAGCGCGTGGCCACGACGTCCTGTTCGAACGTTTTGAAGTAAGCCAGCGCGAGCAGATCTGCCCCGGCCTTGCTCGCGGAGTAGGGCGAGCTTGGGTCAAGCGGCGAGTCGACCTTGAACTTACCCGTCGGGCCGAGCGACCCATAGACTTCGTCGGTTGAAACCTGGACGAAACGCTGCACCCCGTGCCGCCGTGCCACATCCAGCAGCACACTTGTGCCGACCACGTTGGTGTGAATGAAATTTTGCGGCGAATTAATGCTGCGATCCACGTGCGATTCGGCGGCGAAGTTAATGATCGCGTAGAACTGGTGCTCGGTCATGAGCGCATCCATCTGCTCGGGATTGGCGATGTCAGCTTTGAAAAATTCGTAGCGATCACCGCTCTCCTCCGCCACGCCGGCGAGATTCTCCAGATTGCCGGCGTAAGTGAGCACATCGACATTGGTGACGTACGCCGGCTTGTAATGTTTAAGAATGTAGCGAATAAAGTTGCTGCCGATGAAACCGCAGCCGCCTGTCACTAAAATGCGCATTGCTGCGCCTTCTAGCAGCGGTCGTAAGGCCGCGCGAGCGGATTTTTCCGCCGTCTCATCGCCGCCCACCATTATCGCTCTGGAAAGCGACTGGATGTTCTGGGTTATTCTCGGCCTGGCCGCGGCCCTGCGCTTGATTCTGCTCGGAATTAAGCCGCCGCATTTCGACGAAGGTATTAACGGCTGGTTCGTCGACCAGATGGTTAAGAACGGATTCTATCAGTACGACCCGACCAACTACCACGGCCCCCTTCACTTCTACATCTTGTTTCTCTCGCAAACCCTCTTCGGTCGCAACCTCTGGGTCCTGCGCATGCCCGTCGTTCTGGCCAGCATCGCGTCTGTCTGGCTCACCCTGAGATACGAGAGTGTTCTGCCGAGACCCGTCGTCCGGCTGGCCGCTCTGGCCATGGCCGTCTCGCCCGGCTTCGTGTTCTATGGCCGCTACTCCATCCACGAAGTCTGGCTGCTGCTCTTCTCCATGATGTTCATGCTCGGTCTGATCGGTTTATGGCAAAGCGGAACACTGAACTACCTCTGGTACACTGGAATTGGGATCGCCGGAATGATCCTGACCAAAGAAACCTACATTATACACATTGGCTGCGCCCTCCTCGCGCTCCCCATGGCTTACTTCTGTAATTTACTTGTCCCCGGGGAAAATTCGGAGCCGGCGCCGCAAAGATGGGAGTGGCTCGACCTTATCGTCGTTTGTTCAACAGGCATAGTGGCCATCTTCTTCTTCTACTCTGGCACATTCTTCCATTGGAACGGCGTGAAGGGTATTTACCAGACGTTCCACACCTGGTTCCAGACTGGACACAATGGCAATGGCCACGAAAAGCCATTCTACTACTGGCTTATCCTCGTCAGCCGGTACGAATGGCCGATCTGCGCTGGTCTCATCTTCGCACCTTTGTGTCTCTGGTTTGGAAACTTCGCCGTCCGCTATCTTGCCATCACCGGTGTCGGCATCTTCATCGGCTACAGCATCGTGCATTACAAGACACCGTGGTGCATCATCAGCATCGTCTGGCCGTTGTTGTTCATATTCGCCGCCGGCCTGATCGCGATCGCCGGCAAGCGCCAGCTTCTCGCCGCTGTCCTCGCTGCCATACTCCTGACGGCTTCGTTGCTCAGCAGCGTGACGCTGAACTACTTTCGCTGCACGACCTTCGCCGATCTCGACTGGGATCGTAACAACGGCCTGACGGACAACATCGCCGCTTTCTTCAAAGCTGAGCCGTATGTTTATGTTCAAACCTACAACGACATCTATAAACTAACTACTCCGTTACTTGACCTCGCTCATCGTAATCCTATCGCATACCAATTGACGGGCCATATCATTCGGACCAGCCCCTATCCGCTGCCTTGGATACTTGGCGATTTTGCCAATGTAGGATATTACGAACACGAAAACGGCCCTCCCACCATGGATGGGGATTTCCTCCTCGTGCAGGAGGATAGAGTGGCCGAAGTAGAAGCCAAGCTGCACGATAGCTACTACACACAGCCTTTGACTATTCGCCCCTACCAGGACACGTCCAAGCTATATCTTCGCGCCAGCGTTTTCAAAGACTACTTTCGTGGACAACCGCCGTCGTTTGTCGGGCGCCCATAACGCCTTTTCATGCGCTACTTGTCCGCCGGCTTGATCTATGTTGCGGTCGCAACCGTGACTGCTTTGCTCCTCGGCATCGATGGCGGCGGATTGCATTACGGCATTGCCCTTCTGGCATTGCTGGCGGGTGCTGGCGCGGCTGTGGCCGCTTACTTTTACACACCACCTTCCGCCTGGCGGAAGAGACCGGAGCAAGATGCGACTCAGAAATATGCCGGAATCTGGCTTTGCCTTGTCGGCGGCATTTTTGCCTTATTCGCGCTGCGCTCCTTTTGCTGGCTGCTCTACTATGACGGCAACGATATTCGGATTCAGTCACCGAACAATCTTGGCGACCTTGGACTTCATATCACCTACATCAAAACTTTCGCTAATGGCGTAGCACTCTGGCCCGACAGCCCGCTCTACCTCGACAGCAAGTTGCGCTATCCCGCAGGCATCGACCTGTTCAACGCCGTTTTTGCCACGCTTGGATTCGACCTGCGGCATCAGCTTGTAGCGACCGGTCTCCTCGCTTCCCTGGCTACCTTCTATGCCTTCTATCGCTGGAGCGGCACCTTCGGAGTAGCTGCGTTCCTATTCAACGGCGGCCTCATCGGCTACCAGATATTTCGCACGTTTCATTTTCTCGATTACGAGGGTGCCCCGAATATTGCCTGGAAAAGTATCGCCTTGTCGATGTTCGTGACGCAGCGAGGTTTGCTTTACGCTATTCCAGCCGGTCTGTTGTTATTATGGCAATGGCGGGCGAAATACGGCGGGGATCCCCAGTTGCAGAAAGAGCGGCTGCCATTTTGGGTCGAATACATTCTTTACGCCACCATGCCGCTGTTTCATGTCCACACCTTTCTCGCTCTCAACGTTGTGCTTGTTGTGCTCTTTATTGCGCGAGCCGAGTCGCGCCAGCCGCTTCTGCAGCTGGCTGGCGCTGCTTTCATTCCAGCTACTTTCTTTGTCTGGCTGATTAGCGATCATTTCCATGCCGGTTCCGTTTTCGAGTGGCACCCCGGCTGGACCCAAAGCGACGGCGAATTCGCCATGCCGTTTTTCAAGTTCTGGTTCGTGAACTTCGGTTTCTTTCTGCCACTTGCCATTGTGCTGGTGGTGATGATTGGGCGCGACCAGTGGAAAGCGTTCAACAACGGCGCAACTGAACTGCCCCTCGAGGCTATCTTCCTCATCAGCGCGGCGGTCATTTTCATCATCAATTGCCTGGTCAAGACCGCTCCGTGGGAATGGGATAACACCAAGATTCTCATCTGGTCTTACTTCATTACTCTGCCCGTTCTCTGGAATCGACTCATCAGCCGCTGGCCGAACGCGGTGCGGGCCGCGGCGTGTTGCATTCTGTTCCTATCCGGATTCGTGAGCCTGATGGGAGGTTTGGCTGCCGGCCGCCCCGGCTTTGGCTTTGCTAATCGCGCGCAAGTTGATTCCGTCGCGGTAGCTACTCGCAAGCTGCCGGTAGAAGCGCGTTTTGCCGCGTTCCCGACCTACAATCATCCATTATTGCTCAACGGGCGGAAAGTAGTTTGCGGTTATGCCGGACATCTCTGGACCCAGGGCATCGACTACACCGCGATTGAGAAGAAGCTCAACTCCCTTATGCTCGGAGAAGGAGATTGGATGCAGACCGCGCGCGACCTGCGGGTAAGGTATCTCTTCTGGGGCGAAGAGGAAAAGACGAACTATGCTGGGAGTGCCCGACCATGGGAGAATACGTTACGTTTGGTGGCGAAAGGAAGCTGGGGCGCTATCTATGATTTCGGGAAGTAGGGAGAATATAGCCGAGGTGAAACCTGACACCCCGGGATCCCTCGACTTCGCTTCGCTGCGCTCGGGATGACGCGCTTAGTTCGGCTGCTGCCTATCCGTTCACGAAGTAGGCAAATTTCCAACTGCCGTTGACGCGGCGGATGCCTGCGCGGTAACCATCGTAGTTTAGAGAAGGATCAGCAAATTGGGGCGGAGCTACCATATATTCGCCCTTTTTCACAAATTTTTCCGAAAGGATGCCTTGCAGCTCGGGCCACAGGTTATTTTCATCCCAGTATTGGAATACGCCGTCGCCTGCTCGCTCTGGATTCAAGCTGTAGCCAAAGTCCGGTGTCATCATGGCGGCAAGAGTATTGAGGTCGTGCGCGGCGGCAGCTTTACGCAGGCGCGAGACGAAGGCGTCGAGATCGACATCCGTCACTTGTTCGCGCGCATCCACCCTGGCCTGTTTTTTCAAGGCGGCTTTCCGCGCCTGTTCGTTCTTCTTTGCCGTGTTCTGGCAGCCGCTCGTCACCAGGGCGATGAGAACTGCAACGAATATCGAAGTCTTGCCAACTACTTTCATGTATAAGAGGTCTGCCAGTTTTTCTCCGCGAAGGCAAGAACCTACTTATCCATGCTCCCGCGCGAAGCGTGAGCGGAGTGGATGCTCGATAAAGACGAAGTAAAAGGTGCTAACGATCTCGGCCAAGGTAGCCGGCGGACTGTGAATGCGCAGTTCTCCCCGGCGCAACTGGGCGAACACGGCATCGGTTGTTAACTCCGCCGGGCGCGGTATCGAGGTGTAGTGATGGCCGAAGGCGTCCAATCGATGGGCGTCCGAAGTGGCGAGAAGCGGTTTGCCGGATTGCCGCGCGACCACGGCGGCGCGCCGGTTCGGGTTAAAAATACCTTTGTGAAAATGGCAGCACTCGATGGCATCGAAGCAATCGATCTCCGAGAGGAGACGCTTCCCGATCGAGCCGCCGAGCAGATAAAAGGGATGCGGCGCAATGGTGAAAAGGGAGTCGCCGCGGCGCGCGCGCAACCGGCGCAAATCCGCAAACGTGCGCAGATCCTCGATGTCATCACTGCTGACGTTCAGCAGAATAACATCCGCGCCTTCGATGCGCATCTCGGCTGCCGGAATGAACAGGATGCCGAGCCGAGCCGCAGCCTGTAAGATCGCGGACGGATCGAACACCGCATCGTGCAGAGTGATGGCGAGCACACTGAACCCGAGCCGGCGCGCGCGCGCAAGCAGCTCTCGGGAGGAATAATCGAGCTTATCCTTGGGATCTTCGAGGGTATGAATGTGCAGATCGAGTTTGATCCAATCCGTCTCACTCGTGCTCATGTTTGTGCGAGGGGACGATTGCCGCAGGCGCGAGCAGAGCAAGACAAAGCTCTTGCGGGAGAGCAGTGTCCATTTACCTTTCACCGGCCGCGATCCAAGCGGCGCTTCTGCTCGGGTGGTGAAATGGCAGACACGTACGTTTGAGGGGCGTATGCCGAAAGGCATGGGGGTTCAAGTCCCCCCCCGAGCACTTTTGCGCTGGCCGTGTAGCGAGCTGACGAAGGCCGCTTTTTGCTGGCCTGTGCTCGGGCACGGTGCAGGTTGAGAAATGACGATGTTTCGTTTGTTCACCAGCGCGCTGCTATTCATCTTTAATCTAAGCGGTCTTAGCACGTCGGCTCAGCTGCCGCCGACGATGAAAGCTGTTGTCATTCATTCATATGGCGGGCCCGAAGTGCTGAAGTATGAAGATGCGCCGCGCCCGGAGCCGAAGGGAAACCAGGTGCTGATTCGAGTAATGGCGGCGGGCGTTAATCCCGTCGATGCCGCCATTCGTGAGGGTCGCGGGAGGCGAGGGAATTTACCTCTTGTTCCCGGGATGGATGTGGCTGGAGTGGTGGAAGGGCCGGGCAATAGCAGCAGGTTCAAAAGAGGCGATGAGGTCTATGCTTACCTCAGTTTTGAGGAGCAGGGCGGGCATGCTGAGTTCGCCGTGGCGAGCGAAGATGAAGTAGCGTTAAAGCCGAAAGCGATTGATTTCGAAACTGCGGCTGCCGTGCCATTGGCGGCGACAACGGCGTGGCAGGCGCTGGTGGACAGGGCGCAGCTTAGTGGCGGACAAATTGTCCTTATTCATGGCGGCTCGGGTGGAGTTGGCAGCTTTGCGGTGCAGATCGCGAAAGCACGTGGTGCGAAGGTGATCGCGACCGCGTCGAGCGCGAATCAGGACCTATTGAAGGAGCTCGGAGTAGATCAGCCGATAGATTACACGACAACGAAGTTTGAAGATGTGGTGAAGAATGTCGACGTCGTGTTTAATGCTGTGCGCGGCGATACGTTGGCCCGCAGCTACGGTGTAGTTAAGCCAGGCGGCTTCATTGTCTCGATTACGGGCCCGCCCGACGCGAGCGAGCTGGAGAAACATGGCATTCGCGGCACGGGCATGATGGCCCATCCCGATGGCAAAGTGCTAGAAGAGCTGAGCAGGCTGCTCGACGCTGGCAAGATCAAGCCGATAGTGTCAACGGTGTTGCCGCTGGCAGAAGAGGGCAAGGCACAGGAGCAGGTTGCGACTACTCACACTCGCGGCAAGATTGTTCTGAAGGTAGCTGACCAGCCTGCCCTTAACTAGTCGATCCGTTCGTGCCGTTACTTCCCGGCTTTAGCAGTACCTTGATACACTGATCTTTTTTGTTGCAGAAGATCGCGTGGCGAAAAATGTCCGTCGCGCCGGGAGCAATGCTGAATCAGCCGAGGCCGGTGGCCAGTTTATTAAGGTTTTGCGAAGATCGTGAGAAGAATTGTTCTTCATGGTTCGCTGGAGATTGCCGGAGTGGGCGCTGCGTTATTTTCGCCCGCCGGGAACTGCGCTCACCAAAATCGCCGCCAAGGTAAGCAAGCTCTCCAGCGTTGAACTCCGACAGCGTGCCCGCTAGTTTCGAACGATGAACTGGGAAGCAATCAACGCCACAGCGCAGCTCATCAGTTCGTTCGCGGTCGTGGCCTCGCTCTGGTATCTGGCGGTGCAGGTGCATCGCAGCACGCGTGTGGCCAAGCTCGCCGCGCAGGATGCGGCTGCCACGGCTTTGCGCGATGTGACCAAGCCTTTCTCTGAAAACGTGGAAGTGGGCCGGCTTTGGCGCACGGGTCTGGAAGACCTCAACGCGCTTTCCGCCGATGACAGGGCGCGTTTCTACCATGTCGCCTTCCAGTTTTTGAAAGCAATGGAGACGATTCACTTCCACTACATCTACGGCTTGATGGACGAGCAGATCTGGCGCGGCTGGTGGAATCTCTACCGTCATTATCTCGCCTCGCCCGGTCTGGAATATTACTGGCGCTTGCGTCACGATCTCTTTTCTGAGCGCTTCCGGACATTTGTCGATTCACTCGATCGGCCGGCGCAGCGGCTCACTGTGGGTAACTTACTGGGCGAGGAAGCTTCGCCTGCGCCGCACCGCTAAGTCGCGGCGCATTACTCGCGTTGCTCGTCAGCTGCCGGCGCCAGACACTGCATAGGTGATGTAGGCACTGATCGCGACCATCAGCAGCAGCGCGATGATGAACAAGATATCGGCTGCTCGTTCCAGCACCGGGCGCCGCTGGTAGCTTCGGCGGCGCAATGCCCAGTAGGAAACGAGGGTCGCCAGTAAAAACAGCACTGCATCGATGGCCAGCAGATCGTCGGCGATCGTATCAGCTTTGCGTAAGGTGATCACCACCCGAATGAGTCCGATCACCGTCAAACACACGCCAACCATGGCCGAGGAGACGGTGAAAATGTGAATCGAGATGTCCTGTTCCAGCGGCTTTTGATTTTCGCGACGCTGCATCATGACTGGGCGCGACCGTCGCGCTTCTGCGAAGCTTTGCCAGAATTTTTCTTGTCCGCGGCAGCCGGCTTCGCACAGTGCAAAATGTGGTGTCCGGCCTCCCGCCCGTTCGCGCGATCACTTTGGGTGAAATAGAGGAAGCGCGCCGGCGGATCGCGCCCACTATCGTGCGGACGCCGTTGGTGCGGCTGGAGCTTGGATCGGGCTATCCTGAGATTTGGCTGAAATTGGAAAACCTTCAGCCGATTAATGCCTATAAATTACGCGGAGCGGCAAACGCCGTCGCCCTCTTATCAGACGAGGAACGCAGCCGCGGCGTCTGGACTATCAGTGCTGGAAATGCAGGCCAGGGCGTGGCCTACGCTGCGCGTCAGGCCGGCGTGCCGTGCTCAGTCGTGGTGATCGAGACCGCGCCAGCCTCCAAGGTGGATAGAATGCGCGCTTTGGGTGCGAAACTCATCCCGGTGCCGTTCGATGTCGCCTGGCAGGCGATGGAGCAGCGCGAATTTGCCGGCGTGGATGGCACCTTCGTTCATCCATTTGATGACGACAATTTCATCACCGGCAATGCCACCATGGGTTTGGAGATTCTGGAAGACGCGCCGGATACGGCCGCAGTGGTGGCGGCGATCGGCGGCGGGGACTGATCGCCGGACTTGGCAGCGCGATGAAAGCAATCAAGCCCGCCATCAAAGTGTGGGGCGCAGAGCCCGAGACGGCCGCTCCGGGGGCGTTGTCGTTTGCCAGCGGCTCGCCGCAAACCTTTCCCGGCTGGAGATACTCCTTTGTCGATGGCGCCGGTGGCAAAAGCATCTTTCCGCGCATGTGGGAGCGGATGCGGGGAGTAGTCGACGGATCGATCGTGGTCAGCCTCGAGGAGACGAGGAACGCGATGAAGCTCATGGCCGAGAAAACGCGCGTCATCGCCGAAGGTGCTGGTGCGTTATCCCTGGCGGCAGCGCTCGCCGGAAAAGCGGGCAACGGACCCATCGTGGCCATTATTTCTGGCGGCAACATCGATCTGGCGAAGTTTTGTGAATTGATCTGTTCGGTGTGAGTCAGAGGCATCAGGACCCAACAGCGGGTACGATAAAGGTCTGCTCCGATTCTGCCTGGGCCCCGGGTCTTTCACACGAGCCAGATTGTGGCGGCCAAGAGCGAGGCCAAGCTCCCCTTCAAGCGCCCGAAAGTAGCGCAGCGCCTGCCGCTCGTCGAATTTCCCCTCGGCTTCAGCAGGCGCGTCGGAAATTAAGCGCCTGATCGATGCCAACACCTAATTCGTTCCTGGAGCGGGCCCTCGCCTTGCATCGAACGAAAGCGCCTGAGCGCATAACCAAAGCATTGATTAACCTCCACGGGAGTCACGCGCAATGTGCGCCCGACACCTCGTAACTTGGTAATCCAGAGCAGGGAGCGGGGAGGCGAATCCCTATCGGTTTATTTTCCAAGAGCCAACATTTTTGTTGACGAAAATGAGTGATTTATGGGAATTATAGTAAAGCTGACATTTTACCACGCAACTCTATGAGTCCACATCGTCAAATCTTAAACTTCCTCCTCCTCATCACCGCGGTCTCCCCCGTCGCCCAGGCTACGGTAGTCGATCTCACCGGCTCCAATGATTCCGGTGCGATCAACGGCGCGCAGTTTGTCTTCACCGCCCAGCAGCCGACCGGCACAGGCGTTATTCAGCCCTTCCTCCGTTTGGAAAACACCCCAGTCGAGCAGGGCTATAACACTTCCGGCGGCACGCCTTTCGATGATAAGGCCGGCCCCTGGACTCACGACCTGACCTTCAGTAGTCTCCAGAGCAGCACCGTCGTGCTCAACGGCACCAGCTACTTCAAGTTACTGCTCGATGTGAATGAGCCCGGCGGCAACAAATCGCTCATCTCACTCGATCAACTTCAGTTCTATACCTCTCCAATCGCCAGCCAGACTACGACCAATGTGAGCTCGCTCGGCACCCTGCGCTATACTTTCAGCACGGGCGATGCAGTCATTCTCGATGCTGACCGCAATCACGGCAGCGGTTCGGGCGACATGTATGCCTACATCCCAACGAACAATTTCGCAGGCACCAGCGGCAGCGACTACGTTTATCTCTATTCCCACTTCGGCAGCGCCGACGACAGCGAAGCCGGCTTCGAGGAGTGGGCTTTGGTTAATAACACGACGCCCGTGCCCGAGATGAACGCCCTCTTTCCGATGATCGGCCTCCTCGCTGCGGCGATGGCGACCTGCCACGTCCGCCGCCGTAACGCTCAGCAGATCGCCACCCGCAAATGCGCGGAGAACGCCTGATCCGGCCAAGGCATCTGGCCTTGAGGTCGTATCAGCTGGGATAGAAGACTTATTCCAGGCGCGCGGGAGCTACCCGCAAATCAGAGATTCTGCCAGCTGTAGAGACTGCTTTGAAAAGTTTTTTGCAGGTCCTTGAAGTCGGCTTCCCGCGCCACCAGCTGAAAACGCAATTGGTCTTGACCGCGATTCATAAACAGGACTGAGCGATCAAAAGTCTGGCCAAGCAGATTGTAACTCAGCACCACCTCGAAGGTCTCCTTGCCGTCGATTAGCAGCGGATTCTTTGCCTGCGAAATTACCTTCACTCCGCTACTGTCTTTGGGCGGCGAGCTCATCGCTTCCGCAACTAATTTTTTCAAAGTCTCTTCATCGAAGCTACCGGGCTCGTTAAGTCCGATTTTCGAAATAGTCGCAACGGCTTGCGCTTTGCCAGACGGCCGCAGGGTTAGTTGATTGGCGCTACCGGAATAATCCCACCCTTTTGGGGGCTGGTAAGTCACATTCTTGCCGGCGTCGTGAAAGCTGAGTTGCTTGAACTTCACTCCATCGAGCTCGTACTCCGAGACGGAGGGAGCGAGTTGTAGCTCGGCTCGCGCTGAGGTAATCGCGAGCGCGAGAACCATCCCGTGTCTTAAAGAAGCGACCATTTCCCCTTCACGTAGCTATAAGTCATGAGCGTACCGGGAGGAGGGGTGGTCTTAAAGTTGTTGTCAAAGTACCACTGTCGCGTGGGCGGGCTGTAAACGTTGGCTTTACCCCAGACGCCGGTGGATTGGTTGGAAGAGTAGAGCTGAATCATCGAGCCGTAGTAGGTGAGTGTCGCGCTTGACCAGTCTTCGAGGAAGCGCGGGAAGTTCTCAGCACCCCCGCTGTAGTTACCTCCCGAGGAAGGGACATTTCCCGCGACAATGGCGGCGTTGACAGTCGTATTGGTAGCATCTCGCGAGGAAAGGCTGGACGTGGATGTCGAGTCAACCCAGGCGTTCGACAGAATGTTTACGGCATCGGCCAGGATGGAGCACGATTGCCGGCTGTAAGTCGCAGCCTGCGGTGTAGTAGGGTCACCTGAGTTTGAGGCTGGATTGGCGCCGGTGTTAAAATCCCCCTGAAGATAGACAGGATTCTGGCTAGCAATAGTAATTCCACCCGCGGGAATTGTCGAGCCATTGACAATCTTGACCCCGCGCTTGGCCGTGGATGATCCGCTGGAGTCGTAGATATAAACCACGCCATTGAAGCTTTGTTTCCAAGCGACCCCGTTGGTGGCAGTGCCACTGGTGTTAGTCAGTCTGCTCACATCCAAAGTGACGGTTCGGACAGTGGCCGCTTCCCGATTATCCTGGATGGATCCGTTAGCAGTGAGCGCGCCATCGAACATGTTGAATAAGGCCTTTTGAGCGGTCGTTCCCGACGTGGCACTTAGTGTGGTATAACTTCCGTTGCCATTCCCCTGACCAATCGTCACATTATTAGTGGCGTCTACCGTGATGATCACTCCCGCTTGGTCATAATAGCGCTCCCCCTTCGGGTGTTGAATACTGGGACCCAGGGGATCGCTGTAGCCGAGATCGGGCGGGTCAATTAACTCATGGTAGCTATCGTTATTTGGATTGGGGTCGGTAGTACTAAAAACGCTGTCATCGACGTCAAAAGGATCGTGCTGCGATTCAAAGGTGGGCGGAGAATTGCTGAGGTAATGTGGAGACAACGGCGCCTGGCCAGTATGCGCACCATCGCCGGTCATGTAACCAATATTCCAGCTTCCGCCGTAGGAAACTTTGTCCTCGAACCAGAGGCTGGCGTGAGCGGTATACAGGTCCGAGTTGGTGTGAACCCAGCCCGTTACGTGAAAAGTCGGCCCTGGATGAATTTCGAGGGGATCATTATAAAAAATGGCGTAGCTCCAGGGTGATTTCTGCTGTTTTTGAAACACTCGCTGCACTTTGGCAACTACTTTGCCGCGAACCGCCGGAAGCGTGACATAAGCAGTAGCGATATAGTTGTAAGTGAGATCTGTCGCCGACTGTCCTACCTGCGGAGTCGGAGTAGCGCTTGCAGGCATTGCGTTCCACTCCGGATCGACCGCTATGACCTTGCACTGCTGCACCATGGTACTTGAACCTGTGGTATAGTTGGCGCGCGTCGCAGTGAAACCGGAGACATTGGGAAAGGCCGCGGTGGTCGGGAGTGGAATCGGACTGGCCCCGCCCGTCAGTTTTGAGGTAATCGGAACGGTCGACTTCGCCCAGGCGCGCCAGTAGGCAAAATTCCAGTCGATGCAGCCATCAGCGATGGCGACTGCTTGTTCGAGGGTGTTGGTGCGGTCGACGTTTCGGCCGACGAGTGTGGTGAAGTTCGCGGCAATACCGACAATGACCGTCAAAATCATCAGGACCAGCATCACCACCACCAGAGTGCTGCCTGCCGCGTGCGTCGTCTTCCGTCTCATTCTGTTGTCGTTAGTTTCGCTTTGCTTGGGATCTGCTGGTTAAGCAGAATGTTTGCTGATTTAAAGTTGCGGTTGCTTGTTCCGGCGTCGGCGGTGGAAAGGTTGACGGCGGATACCACTCCGGTGAGAGATGAGCCGCTGGGACCGGCGGGAATACTAAAAGGAGTCTGGTTAGTTATACCGCTGCCCAAAGTGATATTCACTCCCGGGCGGGTATACTTCAATGCGCCGTTAACGACGCAATAGGCTGAACGTTCCGTAATGAAGCCGGCGACATTTGCGCTGCTGGTATTGGAAATGTCCGCTGAGAGATTATTGGCAAGAGTGACAGCGACATCACTGGGATCGCTCGTAGTGTTGCTGACGATGTCGTCTTCGATTTGGTGCGTCGATATAATGAGCCGTTTACCGGCCAGGTTCGGAACCGTTCCGCCGCTGGCATAGTAAAGGTGCACCACTTTTTGCGACGTAGTGGCATCGGAGATGATCCGAAACGGACCGTCATACCACGACTGGAAGGAGATACCGGCAGCAGAAGTAGAGGTAACAGCGTTATAACTGGTGTCGACGAGATAAGGCTGGGAGACGGTCGAGTGAAGGTCCTGGAGCATGCGCATCATGGCCGTGCGGGCCTGCTGATGGGCTATATTCACGGCGCTGTTCTTTGCCCCCAGAACCATGCCGATGTTAAGGAGCGAAAAGATGATCAGGCCCACCACCCCAACGATGGAGGTTGTGACTACTAGCTCGACAAGCGTGAACGCTCTGACAGAAGACCTGGTAAGTTTCATTGGTCCGGAGTGCGCAGGGTCGACATCGAATAACTGTAGGCTCGGTTGCGATAGTTGTAGTTGATGGTGACAGTAGCTTGGTAGATGGTGATGCTCGAGCCGATGAAATTGACGGCAGGTAGCGCCGTGACCTGAGTGGTGCGGGTGCCAGATACCACCGTGCCAGTGGCAGGATCCTGGTAGACGGGAATGTTGTTCGCTGTGGTGGTGCCGACGGTGAGGACAGGGGGTATGATGTAGTTGCCGTTCGTATCCTGCGTGGTGGGCTTGAACGGCGCATCGGAGAGAAGTTTATCGATCTGAAAGGTTCCAGCGGAGAGGGCGCCGGTGTAGTTGCGGTTGATCGAAGCCGTGGAATTCAGCGTTGTTAGTGCGGTGACAACCGTGGCGATGCCGATCCCGACCATGGCCATGGCGACCACGACCTCGACGAGAGTAAATCCGCGATGGGGCACGCGGTTAAATGAGCGGATGCGCATGATCGGGGGTTGCTGTATGAGCAGGAGATATACCAAAGCATCATTTCCATATTTACCGTAAATCGCTGCGGGGCAGCGGACTTGCGCAAACGTCACGAGCCGTCTCCGCCCACGCATTTTGCTCGCGCCCAAGACTACTGCAATCTGCGGTTGCGAGACTGTTCCTGTGCTGATTAAGCTGGCGGCTCATGTTTGCGCTTCAGCCTGAGATGAAGGTGTTCAGCGGCTCGGCCAACCGGGAGCTGGCGCAGCGGATTTGTGACTATATCGGCGTGCCGCTCGCCCGGGCGACGCTAAGCGCTTTTCCAGATGGCGAGACTTACGTCCGAATCGAAGAAAACATCCGCGGACGTGATGTTTTCATCATTCAGCCGACTTGCCCGCCGACCAACGACCACCTCATGGAGCTGCTCATCATGGTGGACGCGGCGCGGCGGGCGAGCGCCGACCGGATCACGGCGGTGATTCCGTTTTTCGGCTACGCCCGGCAGGACCGGAAAGACAAACCGCGGGTGCCGATCACGGCGAAGTTAATAGCCAACCTGCTGGTCGCTGCGGGCGTGCACCGGGTGCTGACGATGGACCTGCACGCGCAGCAGGTGCAGGGCTTTTTCGACATTCCGGTGGACCATCTCTATTCGATGCCGGTGTTGATCAGATATTTGCGGCAAAAATTCACCCGCAAAACCGTCGTCGTCTCGCCCGATGTAGGTGGGCTCAAGATGGCCTCGGCCTATGCGCAGGCGCTGAATGCCGGACTGGCAATCGTGGCCAAGCAGCGCAAGAGCGCGACGGAGACGGAGGCGCAGTATGTCATCGGCGAAGTGGAAGGGTGCGATGTGTTGCTGGCGGACGATTTGACGGAAACGGCTGGGACGCTCGCCTCCGCCGCGGACATGTTGAAGAAGCACGGCGCGCTCGACATTTACGCTGCGGTCGCGCACGCCGTCCTGGTGGATGTGGCGGTGCCGAGGTTGCAAAAATCTCAAATCAAGGAATTAGTAACGACCAACAGCACGCCCGTGCGCAGGATCGATGGGTTTAAGATCGAGGTGCAATGCGTCTCCGAGCTTCTGGGCGAAGGGATGAAACGCATTCACAATGACGAGTCGGTGTCGTCGCTGTTTAAAATCGAGGATCGTTAACAATGGCAAAGCAATTCAGACTGGCGGTGGAACGACGTGAAGCGACCGGGCGCTCGGCAGCGCGCAAGCTCAAGGCGCGCGGCATCGTGCCGGCGGTCGTCTACGGCGGGCGTGACAAGGCTGAGCCGTTGCAATTGTTCCGGCGCGATCTCACCACGGTGCTAAGTCACGCTTCCGGGGAGAACATCCTGGTGGAGCTGGAGATCGCGGGCGAGGGGAACACGCGCATGGCCATGGTGCAAGAAGTGCAGCATTCGCCAGTGGGTGGCGAGGTTTTGCACGTCGATTTCCACGCCGTCTCGATGGATGAGAAGATCGAGGCGGACATTCCCATCGAAGGGACTGGTACAGCAAACGGGGTGAAGAATTTCGGCGGCTTGCTCGAGCAAAGTCTGCGTGAGCTGACGGTGCAATGTCTGCCGCGCGACCTGCCGGATCGAATCGTGGTCGATGTTTCGCACCTGAACATCGGCGACTCGATTCACGTGCGCGACATTAAGTTGCCCGAAGGCGTGACGGCGAAGGAGCAAGAAGAGCTTACGGTGTTCTCCGTCCTCGCCCCGACGGTCGAGGAAGAGCCGGTGGCAGCGGCGGAAGTTGCGGCTGCTCCGGAAGTGATTACGGAGAAGAAGCCGGAGGGCGAAGCGGCCGCAGGCGCCGCCGCGGGGAAAGCAGCAGCGCCCGCAAAAGAAAAGGGCAAATAGTCTTTGCCGCTCGCCGCGGTGGACGATTTGCGCATTCAGCTGGTCGCCGGCCTCGGAAATCCCGGACCGGAGTACGCTGGCACCCGGCACAATGTGGGTTTTGCGGCGATCGATTTATTCGCACAACGGCAGGGCCTCGTTTTCGAACGACAGACGAAGTGGGGCGCGGCTGTGGCCAAGTCTGGCGACGCGCTTGTGGTCAAGCCGCTCACGTTCATGAACCGCAGCGGGGAGCCGCTAGCGGCCGTGGCTGATTTCTACAAAATCCCGCCGCCGCATATCCTGGCGGTGCTGGATGATTTTGCCCTACCGCTTGGCCGCCTTCGCTTTCGTGCCAGCGGCGGGCCGGGTGGGCACAACGGCCTCGAATCGGTTATCATGAATCTCGCGACAGAAGAGGTGCCGCGGCTGCGCCTGGGGATTGGCGCGGCCCCGGAGCGCGGCTCGGTCGATTACGTGCTGTCGCGATTCTTCGAGGAGGAGAAAGAGCGCGCCGCTGCGATGGTGGAACGCGCCGCCGACGCGATCAAATGGGCAATTGACAATGGCATCGTTTCCGCGATGAACACCTTCAATAAAACGGAAGAACCATGATGAATCGTTACGAAGCGCTGCTCGTTTTAAATACGCACGGGAAAGACGACACGGTGAAGGATGTGGTCGATCGGCTCGAGTCCGAGTTCGAGAAGGAAGGAGCGAAAATCGAGCAGGTGCAGAAGATGGATAAGCGGCAGTTTTCCTACGTCGCAGGCGAGCTGGAAAGCGGCCACTACGTGAATTTTGTCTTTGAGGCCGAGCCGCAGCTGGTGGCGAAGCTGCGCTCGAAGTTCAAGCTCGATCCGGAGGTTTACCGCCAGCATTACCAGCGGCTCAAAGCGAAAAAGGAAACAGGCTCTGCCGAGCCGAAAAGGCTCGCCGCGGCCAAATAGTTTCGCTAGAAGCGAAGCATGGCCAGTTTCAACAAAGTTCTTCTGTTGGGGAATCTCACGCGCGACCCGGAGGTGCGTTACACGCCCAAAGGAAGCGCCGTGGCCGATCTCGCGATTGCCGTTAACCGAGTCTACACGCTCGACAATGGTGAGAAACGCGAGGAGGTGACCTACGTCGATGTAACGTTGTGGGCGCGCCTGGCCGAGATCGCGGGCGAATACCTGAAAAAGGGACGTCCGGTTTTCATCGAAGGACGCCTGCAGCTCGATAGCTGGGACGACAAGCAGAGCGGCCAGAAACGCAGCAAGCTGCGCGTCATCGGCGAGACCATGCAGCTTCTCGGCAGCAGGCCCGGAGGTGCAGGCGCTGCGGAGGAAAGCGATCAGCCGCGCGCTGCCAGCCGTCCCGCCCCGCCGCCGAAAACCCCGGCGCCAGCCGAGCCAGACGACGACGAGATCCCGTTTTAACTGCGCTGGCATCGCGCATTGCGGTGTCTATAGTTACCGGCTGCAAGCTACGTATTCTGTCACTGAAGCTCAGGCAGGCTTGCCGGGTCTGCTGAAGAAAGCACGTGAGGAGTTGATTGTGATCACGCGGCGAGAAAAGCCAGTGGCGTATTTAGTCTCGGCTGAACGAATGGCGGCTATCGCCGAAACACTCGAAATCATGGCAGATCCTGCGGCCATGAAAGCTGTGCGAAACGCGCGCCAGGGAAAGGGAACTTACATCTCTTTGGCCGCGCTTGGTGAAGGTTGAAGTCGAGCGGCAGGTTGCGCGCTTCATCCGCTCGCTCCCACCTGAGCCGAGGCATGCAGTGCGCGAAGCTTTGCGCACGCTGGAACGCGAATCGAGCGACATCCGAGCGCTCGAGGGGGAACTCTCCGGATTCTATCGCCTGCGAATCGGTCGCTATCGCGTTATTTTTTACTACCTGCTGCGCGGCAATACTCGCGTTATCCCCTGCGTGTATGCTAATCATCGGCACTTGATCTGCGAGGTATTTGCCCACGTCTTCAATCGGCTTCTTGACAAATGAACTCCACCGAAGCCTGTATTGCCCTGAACATGCTGCGGCTCATCGGGCCGGTGCGGTTGCGCAAATTGCTGGAGGTTTTTGGCGCGCCGGAAAATGTGCTGGCGGCCAGGCGCGATCAGCTGCGGGCGATCGACGGAATCGGTCCCGATGTCGCGGAAGAAATCGTCAATTGGGAATCGAAGGTCGATTTGGCGGCTGAGTTGCAGCGCATTAGTGAATTCGGGGCGCGCGTGATCACGGCGGAGTCGCCGGAGTATCCGCGGGCGCTGCGCGAGATTCATGCGCCGCCCATCGTGCTCTATGTCTGGGGCGAAATCACCGAGCGGGACCACCATGCCATCGGCATCATCGGAGCACGGCGGACGACGCATTACGGGAGCGAGTCGGCCAAGAAGCTGGCGTATCAACTCGCGTACGCGGGGCTCACGGTCGTCAGCGGTTTAGCGCGCGGGATCGATACCGCCGCGCATCAGGGTGCGTTGGCGGCGAAGGGGCGCACGATTGCGGTGATCGGCTCCGGTTTGGGCGAGCTTTACCCGCCCGAGAATGCGGCGCTGGCGGAGAAAATTGGCAGCGGCAATGGCGCGGTGGTTTCGGAGTTCTCGATGGATATTGAGCCGGATCGGCAAACGTTCCCGATGCGCAATCGCATCATCAGCGGCTGGAGCCACGGCATTCTTGTAGTGGAAGCCGGGTTGAACAGCGGCGCATTGATCACGGCGACGCAGGCGATCGAGCAAGGGCGATCGGTTTACGCGGTGCCTGGGCACATCAATGCCCCCAGCGCGATGGGATCGAACCGGCTCATCCAGCAGGGTGCGAAACTGGTGATGGACGCGTCCGATATTCTCGACGATCTGCAAATTCTGCTGCCGGAAGCGCAGCCGATTGCCAGCGCGGCGCGCCCGTTACCAGAGCTTTCTGACTCCGAGCGAAGCGTTTATGACGCGATCGAGTCGAGCGAGACGGCCATCGACGCCATCGCAGCCAAATGCAATTTGCCAAGCGCGGCGATCTCTTCTACCCTCCTGCGCCTCGAGCTGAAGCGGCTCGTCAAACAACTGCCGGGAAAATATTTCGTTAAACTGGCCTGACTCGTCCGCGACGTGCTTTGCCTATAAAGTGAGAGGCACGAATTATGTCCAAAGCTCTCATCATCGCCGAGAAACCCAGTGTCGCGCGCGACCTCGCGCGCGCCCTGGGCAAATTCCGCGATGAGAAGGATTATTTCGAGAACGACCATTACGTGATCTCATCGGCAGTCGGGCACCTGGTGGAAATGGTGCCGCCCGAAGGCGCGGAGGTGAAACGCGGGAAGTGGAACATTCAAAATCTGCCGGTGCTGCCGGAGCATTTCGATCTGGTGCCGATCGAAAAGAACAAGTCGCGACTTAATGTGCTGAAGCGGCTGATCAAACGCGCGGATGTGACCGAGATCATCGACGCCTGCGATGCGGGGCGCGAAGGTGAGCTGATTTTCCGCAATATCATTCGCTGGACCGGCACGAAGAAACCGACGCGCCGGCTTTGGCTGCAATCGATGACGGCCGATGCGATCCGCACCGGCTTCGAGCAGTTACGCTCGGAACAGGAGATGCAGCCGCTGGCCGATGCGGCGAGATCGCGCGCGGAAAGTGACTGGCTCGTCGGCATCAATGCCACCCGGGCATTGACGTCATTCAATTCGCGCACCGGTGGATTTCAGAAAACGGCGGCTGGCCGGGTGCAAACGCCGACGCTCGCGATCCTGGCCGCGCGGGAGGAGAAGATTCGTTCTTTCAAGCCGCGAACGTATTTTGAAGTGCACGGTGAGTTTGGTGTGCAGGCGGGCAGCTATCGCGGTCGCTGGTTCGACGAGCACTTCAGCAAAGGCGCGGAGGAAGATGCGCGCGCGGAGCGCATTTGGAACCGCGAGCGCGCAGCGGAGATCGAGCGGAAGTGCAGCGGCAAGGTCGGTCAGATCACCGAGGAGAAGAAGCCGACCACGCAGGCTTCACCACAGCTTTACGACCTAACGACTCTTCAACGCGAGGCCAATGGCCGTTTCGGCCTGAGCGCGCGACGGACCTTGCAACTGGCGCAGGCGCTATATGAGAAGCACAAGGTGCTGACGTATCCGCGCACCGACTCGCGTTATTTGCCGGAAGATAATCTGGCGCAAGTGCGCAAGGTGATGAGCACCTTTGCCGATCCATCGCTCGCGCCGCATGCGCAAAAGGCGCTGCGCCAGGATTGGGTGAAGCCGACGAAGCGCGTTTTCAACAACGCCAGGGTAAGCGATCATCACGCCATCATCCCCACCGGCACGTCGGCGGCGCACCTGGATGAATTTGAGCGCAAGATTTTCGACATGGTGGCGCGGCGCACCATCGCCGTCTTCTATCCGCCCGCGCAGTTCGAAGTCACGACGCGCATTACGCGGGTGGAGACTGAGCCATTCAAAACCGAGGGGAAAATCATCGTCGATCCAGGGTGGCTCGCAGTTTATGGACGCGAAGCTGCCGGGGCCGACGAACAGGCAGTCGTGCCTGTGTCGCCGAACGAAACGGCGCAGGTGCTCGGCATTGAGATTAAAGAAAACGAAACCAAACCGCCGGCGCGTTTTAACGAGGCGACCCTGCTTTCGGCGATGGAAGGCGCGGGCAAACTGGTCGAAGACGAAGAGCTGCGCGAAGCGATGCGCGAGCGCGGCCTGGGCACGCCGGCCACGCGCGCCCAGGTCATCGAAGGGTTGCTGCTCGACGGCTATATCGAGCGCAAAGGAAAGGAGCTCGTCGTCACGGCGAAGGGGCTCTCGCTCATCACCCTGCTGCGCAATCTCCACACCGATGTTCTGTGCAAACCAGAGATGACGGGCGAGTGGGAATTCCGCCTCAAAGAAATGGCGCACGGCAAGCTCGACCGCCGCCATTTCATGGCAGACATCCGCGATTTGACGAAGGAGATCGTGGAAAAGGTGCGCAATTTTCGCGGCGAAACGATCGAAGGCGAGTACGCCATCATCAAGGCGAAATGTCCGAGCTGCGGCGGCGGGCCGATCAGGGAAGATTACAAAACATTTCGCTGCGCGAATTGCGATTGGCTCATGTGGAAGACGATGGCCTCGCGGCAATTCGAGCCGGAAGAAGTCCAGGAATTACTGACGAAACGCCGGGTCGGGCCGCTGCAAGGTTTTCGCAGCAAAATGGGACGGCCATTCGAAGCGGTCGTCAAACTGGGCGAGGACAAGAAGCCGCAGTTCGATTTTGGCGAGAATGGATTCGCGGCGGAGACGATCGACAAAACGAAACACGAAGCGCTCGGGTTGTGTCCGGTCTGTCACAAAGGGGAGGTTTATACGCTCGAGCGCGCGTATGTGTGCGAGAACGCCATTGCGCAGCCGAAGACCTGCACGTTCCGCATGGGCAAAACGATCCTGCAGCGGGAGATTCCAAAAGAGCAGGCGCAGAAGTTGATTGCGACCGGCAAGACCGATCTGCTGCCGCGGTTCATTTCGAAAAAAGGGCGCGCGTTCTCCGCGTACCTCAAACTGGTGAATGGCAAAGTGGGTTTCGAGTTCGAAGAAAAGAAGGCGCGGCCAAAGCGGACCTTTCTGCGCAAAGCGCCGGCTGTCGCGTAGGCGCGAGCGCGCTGTCATCCCGAGCCTCTGAGGCGAGGGACCTCTCAACTGGTCAGGCGCCTCCTAACTTGTGAGGTCCTTCGCTTTGCTCAGGATGACACACTCAGAGCAGACGTGATTTCGAGCGCAGCCATCCCCTGGCGGCCCACGCCGCGATGTTCGGGTACGATGAATGCGCAAACAGCTGATCGGTTCACACTGGGCGCGGTCTTTCCGCTGCTCAAACAAACCTTCAACGAATGGCTGGAAGACAAGGCGCCGCAGCTCGGCGCCGCGCTGGCGTATTACACCGTCTTCTCTCTCGCGCCTCTTATCCTCGTGCTGGTGGCAATCATCGGTGTGCTTTTTCGCAATGACCCATCGGGCGCGTGGACGCGGCTGACCGAGCAAATGAGTTACTTTCTCGATCGCAGCGCCGTCGATGTGGTGCAGCAGATCGCGCAAAAAGCGTCGCAGCCAAACAAGAGTTTAATGGCCACTATCATCGGCATCGCGCTGGCGTTATTCGGCGCGAGCGGCGTCTTCGGTCAGTTGCAGGACGCGCTCAACACCGTCTGGGGCGTGAAAGCAAAGCCAGGGCTCGGGATCAAAGGTTTTTTGCGCGCACGATTCCTCTCCTTCACCATGGTCGCAGGCGTTTGTTTTTTGCTCCTGGTCTCACTTGCGATCGAAGGCCTGCTCAAAGGCTTCAACCAATATGTGCAGACGCATTTGCCAGGCGGAATCGTATTGGCCACGAGCGTGTATCTCGTGTTCGACACTGCCATCGTCATTCTGCTTTTCGCCATGATATTCAAATATCTGCCGGATGTGAAAGTCCGCTGGCTCGATGTCTGGCTCGGCGCGGCGATCACGGCGGTCCTTTTTGTCATTGGCAAATGGGCTCTGGGATTCTATCTCGGCAGCGGCGCGGCGGCATCGGCATACGGCGCGGCCAGCTCGCTCATCACACTGCTGCTGTGGATTTATTATTCGTCGCAAATCCTGCTGTTCGGCGCGGAGTTCACCCAGGTGTATGCGCGCAAGTTCGGGCCGGAGGTTGAGCCGGATGAGTACGCGGTTTGTATCGAGCGCAAGGAAATCGAGCTGCCGAAATAGTCATCCCGAGTGAAAGCCGAGGGATCTCGTTGCGTTACCTGAAAGCTTTCGCGGCGGGATTCCTCGACTGCGCTCGGGATGACTAGCTGCGCTTCCAGCCGTCGCCGTCGCGCGCATAAGCAAACGCGGGCTCGAGCGGTTGCGCAGCCGGTTCTTCCAACTCCGTAACTTCAGCTTCTTCCTTGCGGTGGGTGCGCGCGAGCAGCACGTAAAGCGAAGGGACAACGACGAGGGTGAAGATCGTCCCAATGGTCATGCCACCGACGAGGACAAGACCGATGGAATTTCGCGCGGCCGCGCCGGGG
Organism: Chthoniobacterales bacterium; assembly: GCA_038200165.1. Lineage (GTDB taxonomy): Bacteria > Verrucomicrobiota > Verrucomicrobiia > Chthoniobacterales > UBA10450 > AV69. The sequence continues at coordinate 47,393 of JBBPYF010000037.1, forward strand.
CCAGTGACGAGAGTGAGCGGAAAGTGGCCGCAGACAGTCGCGATGGTGGTCATCAAGACCGGTCGCAATCGGGTGCGCGCGGCCTGAGCAACGGCGGCGATTTTATCGAGCCCGGTCTCCTGCATCTTGTTAGCGAACTCGACAATGAGGATGCCGTTCTTCGCGATCAGGCCAACAAGAGTGACCAGGCCGACTTGCGAGTAGATGTTGAAAGAGGTCGTCCAGCCCTTGGTGAAGAATGAGAGATTTGGGTTCGGTAATTTCAGAAAAACGAAAATGAGCGCCCCGAAAAGGGCGAGCGGAACCGAGCCAAGCAGGATGATGAAAGGATCGCGGAAGCTGTTGAACTGCGCCGAGAGGACCAGGAAAATGAGAATGACCGCGAGCATAAAAGCGGGCAGAAATTTGTTCCCTTCGGTGCGCAGCTGGCGAGATTCCCCGGTGTAGTCGATGGCGTAACCTTTCGGCAGAATCTTGTGCGCTTCCGTCTCAAGGAATTTCAGCGCCTGATCGAGCGGGCGAATGGCAACGCCGCTAATGGTCACGGCGTTGAGTTGCTGCATGCGATTGAGCGAACGCGGTACGGTTTTGTTTTCGATCGAGCCGATCGTGCTCAGCGGAATGAGTTTGTCCTCCGGCCCGGTGACATAAATGTTCTGGAGCTGGCTCGGGTTAAGCCGTTCCGTGCGCTCGACCTGCGGGATCACTTTGTAACTGCGACCGGCAATGTTGAAACGGTTGACGAAATTGCCGCCGATCATGGCGGAAAGGTCCGCGCCGACCTGTTGCATGTTGAGCCCGAGATCGCCCACCTTGTCGCGATTGAGGACGATCTCAGCCTGCGGTTGATCAATCTTGGTGTCGATCACCGGCGGAAAGGCGAACATGCCGCTTTGCGCGGCTTTTCCCTGCAGGATTTTGGCAAATTCAAGAATGCGCTCGGGATCGGCTGTCGCCTGGATAACGAACTCGACGGGGAAAAGTCCTCCGCCGGGAAGGGCAGGAGGAGGGAACACGTGCATGTCGATACCTGGAATTTGCGAAAGCTTCATCTGCACCGGCATGGTCAGATCCGACGTTTTTGTCTTCCGGATGCCCCACGGTTTCAAAACCATCCCGCCAAAACCGGAATTGGGCATCGTGATCTGGAAGGAGAATTCCGTTTCCGGAAAACTGTGGAAGACTTTGCCGGCGGCATCAGTGTAGCGGGTTGTTTGCTCGATAGTTCCGTTGGCCGGTGCCTCCACTGCGCCAAATAAGACGCCCTGATCTTCTACCGGCGCCAGCTCCACGGAAGAGAACATGGGCAACAGGATGAACATGAGGATGGCGAAACCTGAGACCGCCGCCCACACCGCGTAAACGCCGGGTCGGTGATGCAGCGTCCAATCGAGCATCCGCCCGTAGGTGTCGCGAATGCGATCAAAAACGCGGTTGCTGAATCCAGCCATGCCTCGATCCTGGCCGCCCGCGCGCAGTAATTTCGCCGACATCATCGGGGAAAGCGTGAGCGCGACGATTCCGGAAATCATGACTGCGCCGGCGAGAGTGAAGGCAAACTCGCGGAAGAGCGAGCCAGTAAGTCCACCCTGCAAACCGATCGGAGTGTAAACCGCCGCCAGAGTGATCGTCATCGCAATGATCGGGCTGACAAGCTCGCGCGCGCTCAGAATTGCGGCGTCGAATGGCCGCATGCCATCGCGCAAATGCCGCTCGACATTTTCCACCACGACGATGGCGTCATCCACGACGAGACCGACGGACAGGACGATGGCGAGCAGTGTGAGCAGATTGAGAGTGAACCCAAACGCCTGCATGAGAAAAACGCCGCCGATGAGCGACACCGGAATCGCCACCACCGGCACGAGCGCGGAACGAAGCGAACCGAGAAAAAGAAAGATGACAATAACGACGATGAGCAGCGTCTCGCTCAAGGTGTGCACCACTTCGTGGATGGCGTCATTGATGTATTGCGTGCCGTCGTAGGCGATGCCGCCGGTCATCCCGGTCGGCAACTCGCGCTTGATGTCTTCCAGTTCAGCGCGTGCCCGTTTGATCACATCGATCGAGTTGGCGTTTGGCAAAACCCAGATGCCCATGAAGACCGCCTGCTGCTGCGAGAAACGCACTTCGCTATCGTAATTTTCAGCGCCGAGCACGACGTCGGCGATATCGCCCAGGCGAATGAGCTGCTTGTTCTTCTCGCGCACGACCAGTTTCCGGAAATCGTCCGCCGTATGCAGGTCGGTGTTGACGGTGAGATTGGTGACGGTGAGCGCGCCCTTGGAATTACCGATGGCGGCCAGGTAATTGTTATTCGCCAGCGCCTTGCGCACATCGGCCGGACTGATGTTGAGCGCGGCCATGCGATCCGGTTTTAGCCAGATGCGCATGGCGAAGGTACGCCCGCCGAGAATGTCCGCCTTTTGCACGCCGCTGATGGCAGAGAGCCGCGGCTGCACGATGCGCACGAGATAATCGGTGATCTCGTTCGGCTGCAAAATAGTGGAGGAAAAGCTGAGATAAGCGGAAGCGAATTGGGAGTCGGCGGGTTGCAGACTGATCACCGGCACTTCGGCTTCCGGCGGCAAGTCGTTGCGCACGGCGTCGACCTTCGAAGAGATGTCGGAAAGCGCCTTATTGCCATCGTAGTTCAACTTCAGGCGCGCAGTGATGGTGGAGACGCCCTGGGAACTTTGCGATTGCAGATAATCAATGCCGTCGGCTGCGGCGATGGCGCGCTCCAGCGGAGTGGTGATAAATCCGCGCACAAGGTCGGCACTGGCGCCGACATAGATGGTGGTGACGCTGATGGACGCGTTCTCGCTGCGCGGATACTGCCGCACGTTCAGCGTTCTGATCGCCTGCAAGCCTGCGATGAGGATGGCAAGGCTCACCACCAGCGCCAGGACCGGGCGGCGAATGAAAATGTCAGTGAATGATTTCATTTCAAATGACGAAGCTCAAATGACGAAGTCCGAAACAATGACAAATGACGAAGGACCAAAGATGCTGCGCTCGGCCGCCAGGCCCCAATGCTGTATCCGTTTTTCGGGTTTCTTCATTCGGATTTCGTCATTTCCCCTCACGTATTCGGCGGTTGCGGGTTCAACTTCGGGTCGGGCGCAAGCGTGTTGTCGATGACGACGGGAGCGCCGTTGCGCAATTTGAAAACGCCCGTGCTCACGATTTGCTCGCCCGCTTTCAAACCTTTCGTGACCGCCACAAAATCTCCGCGCGTTTCACCCAGGCGCACAAAAGCCTGTCGCAAAACAAGCCCGTCCTTCTTGGTTTTTTCGTCCTGTTTCTTTTCGATCACGAAAACCGAATCGCCGTAGGGCGCGTAGGAAATTGCGGTTGCCGGCACCACCAGCGTTTTCTCCTGCGCCGGCAAAATGACGGCCGCTTCCACGAACATTCCCGGCTTGAGCAGATGCTCGTGATTCTCCAGCGTGGCCTGCACCGTCACGTTGCGCGTGACCTCATCGACGGCGGGATTTACCGCGGTTAATTTTCCATCAAAATCGTGGCCCGGGAGCGCGTCGCTTCGCACCCGCACGGCGAGGCCTTCTTTCAGTTGGCCTAACTGCTGTTGCGGCAGAGCGAAGTTGACGAAGATGGGATCGAGCGATTGCAGACCGACCAGCGCCTGGCCGGCCGGCACCATTTGCCCCACGTTCACCTGGCGGATTCCAACCTGACCCGCGAACGGCGCCCGCAGCGTTTTCTTTTCAATGAGTGCCCGCATGTTGTCCACCGCCGCCGCTTTCTGTTTCAGCGCGGCGTCCGCCGAATCGTATTCCGATTTCGAAATGACGTGGTTCTCGGCCAGGCCGCGCGCGCGTTCCTCATTCGCTTTCGCCAGGGCGAGATCAGCTTCGGCGGAGCGCAATTGCGCCTGCTCGGCCAAAACGTCCAGCTGGATCAGAACGGCCCCTTTCTCCACCTGAGCGCCGTTTTCGAATTTTACTTCGGCCACCGTGCCCGGCAGTTCTGCGGCCAGCATTGCGCCGGAAATGGCGACGACCGAAGCGGTGGCGCGCAATTCCGGCGCCCAATTTTCCTCCTGCACAGTTGCGCTTGTCACCGTAGTCGGCGGCATCTGCGGCTGGCCCATTTTCACCATCGTAAAAATCTGCAGCGCTTTGATCCCGCCGATGACGAGGAGAAGCGCGAGAAAAACGAGCACGAGCGTGACGACGAACTTGAGCTTCCAACGCGGCTTTCTGGCCGGCTGCGTGGGAACGGAACGAGGTGCGATTGTTTGCGTGGGCATAAGGCTTATGGAGTTACGAAAGCGTGCTCATGGGCGAAAAGAATGCGCCATAAATTGCGCACCACCTGCATCTGCCGCTCCCGCAATTCCGCATCGGATTTGCCGGCGTCGAGCACATCGCGCATCAACATTCCGCGCGCGGCAGCGAAGATGACCTCGGTCACTTCCCGTGCATCCATTCCCGCCGGCGCGTCTTGCATTTCGGGCGAGTTCGCGATCAGCTCCGTCACTCCATTGATCAGCGAATCGACGATCTCGCGCACGGCGTCGGCGATGCGCGGATTGCGCGAGCCTTCCGCAAAAAGATCCACCACGAATGCGGATTCGATTCGGCGCTGGCCGGAACAGCAGTGAGCGGTGAAGAAAACTTCCAGCGCGTCGAGCAACGACGGAGCCTGCTTTGCCTGTTCGAGCAGTTCTTCGATTTCGAGTTTGTGCGCATCGGCCATGGCGGAAAAGACCGCATCTTTGCTTGCAAAATAGCGGTAAATCAACCCGACGCTGATCCCCGCCTCGCCGCTGATATCATGCATGCTGGTCTGATGGAAACCACGTTTTGCGAAACAAATCATGGCGGCACGCATGATTTGCTGGCGGCGGTCTTGGCTGGGTTCCATCAGGTGTTTAGGATTGGAGGCGCACAATGAATGAACGTTCATTCATTGTCAAATTTGCCCCTGATGCTCGTCGACCGCAGCGAATTGAGCATGTCGGAAGCTTCGACGAACGACCCATAAACCAAGGACCTGGTGATCACGCGTGACATGACAAGGACACTCGTTGCCCTCACACTCTGCTTCGGATGAAAGCAGATTCGGCCAAGCGTCTGGTCTTGGAAAAAACATCGCGCCATTTCCCGCGCGCCCGCCGCTATCTCATTGCCGTTTCCGGCGGCCGCGATTCCGTGGCGCTTTTGCATGCGCTTGTCGCGTTCGGCTACGCGCGCCTGGTTGTCTGCCATCTCGATCATCAGTTGCGGGGACGCAGTTCGCGTGCGGATGCGCGATTCGTTGCGCGGCTCGCTCGCTCACTCAATCTGCGAAGCGAAATCGGAGAAACCAATGTTCGCGAGCTGGCGAGACAATCGAAAGTCTCAATTGAGACAGCGGCTCGTCTCGCTCGCTACGCCTTCTTTGTTTCGGTCGCGCGCAGATATCGCTGCCGCACGATTTTCCTCGCTCACCATGCCGACGATCTAGTGGAAACGGCGCTGCTGAATTTGTTTCGGGGGGCCAGTCCGGGCGGCATTGCCGCAATGCGCGGCGTTTCGCAGCATCGCATCGGGAAGACGGCTCTGACAATCGTGCGGCCGCTCCTGCACGTCTGGCGGCGCGAAATCGATGAGTACGTCACGCAGAATCGCTTCAAATTCCGTGAGGACGCGAGCAACTCGCAGTTGAGCGCGACGCGAAACCGAATTCGCCACCGCATTCTGCCTTACATCGAAAAGCAATTTGGCCGCGACGTGCGCCGCGCCATCTGGCGGGCCGCGCAAATCTGGATCGAGGAAGACGCGTTGCTCGCGGTGATGATTGACAATGTTGTTGCAGACGCATTGGACGTGAACGCGCTGCGCAAACTTGCTCCAGCATTACAACGCCGCGCCACGGTGAGCTGGTTGCGCTCGCAAGACGTTAGCGATGTAGGCTTCGAACTCATCGAGGCAATCCGCGCCATGGCGGAGCCGAGTGCGACAACAGCAAAAGTGAACCTGCCCGGCGGGCGCCACGCGCGGCGGCGCACCGGAAAAATCTTCATCGAACCGTCATCCCGAGCGGAGCCGAGGGATCCCGCCGCGCCACTGTAAGGTAACTTCCACGGGATCCTTCGACTCCGCTGCGCTCCGCTCAGGATGACGCGCGTTCAGCCGATAATCTGTGCTAATCTGCGCAATCCGTGGACAAAAATTCTTCAGTTCGCGTCCGCTTCGCTCCATCGCCGACCGGATACCTCCATATCGGCGGCGCGCGCACCGCGCTTTTTAACTGGCTCTTCGCGCGGCATCACCGCGGCACGTTTGTTTTGCGCATTGAGGACACAGATAAAAAGCGCAACACCGAGGAAGCCGCTGCTGCGATCTACGATGGACTGCAATGGCTCGGGCTGAACTGGGATGAAGGCCCGCACCTCGGCGGCGAGTTCGGTCCGTATTTCCAGAGCCAGCGTGATCAGATTTATGAACGGGCGCTCCACAGGCTGGAAGACGCCGGTCACATCTTCGAAGACAACGGCGCGCTGCGTTTCCGTTCGCCGCACGAGCATGTTGTCGTCGACGATCTCCTCGCCGGCAGAATCGATTTCGATCTAACGAATCCTGAGACTCACCCCGACATGACCATCCGTCGCCCGGATGGCTCGTGGATTTTTCATTTCGTCAACGTGGTGGACGACATCGAGATGAAGATTTCGCATGTGATTCGGGGTGAAGATCATCTCTCGAATACGCCTAAGCACATTGAGCTGTATCGCGCGCTCGGAGCCGAGCCGCCGCGTTTCGCTCACATTCCGCTCATCATGAATCCCGACGGAACGAAGATGAGCAAGCGCGACCAGGGCGCCAGCGTTGAGTATTACATTCGGCGCGGTTATCTACCGCAGGCTGTGCGCAATTACCTCTGCCTGCTCGGCTGGTCCCCAAAGGACAACCGCGAGAAAATCCCCATCGACGAGATCATTCGCATTTTCGATCTCAATCACGTCCTCCGCAGCCACGCCACATTTGATGCGGCCAAGCTGCATTGGTTGAATGGAGAACACGCGCGCGAGCTCAGTGACGAGGAATTCAATGAGCGCGCCGTCGCCGCATTACGTGCAGCGGGAGTGAAGATCGAGGATTATCCCCAGGAATACGTGGGCGCGGCGCTGCACACGTGCAAAGGCAAGATCAATGTTTTTGACGAGCTCCCGGGCTACTGCGGTTTCTACTTTACGGATCAGATCACGTACAATCCCGAAGGCCTGGCGAAACATTTCACGCCGGAGAACAAGCCGCGGCTGCGCGCAGTGCGCGATGCTTTTGCCGCCCTCGACAATTTCAATGTCACTGAAATCGAAGCGACGCTGAAATCGACTGCCGCGAACCTCGGGCTAAAGCCAGCCGCGCTCATTCATTCCACCCGTCTCACCGTTACCGGCAACACCGCCGGTCCGAGCCTCTATCATCTGCTCGAGGTGCTCGGCAAAGAGAAGGTGCTGGCGCGAATTGATCACGCGCTCGCCGCGTTCTAGTGGAGGGACGACCTCCCTGTCGTCCAAATATCAGGCATGGGACCGCGCTCGTCCCTCCGTTTTCGCCCAAGAATCTTTTAGCATAATCGTGCGATTCCAAACCCGCCGCTCCGCAGTTGAGTCCGCATCCAAGGCAAAATAACCGAGTCGCTCAAATTGATAACGTTGATCGCTTTTCGCGTCGCGCAGCGACGGCTCGCATTTCGCCGTCACGATCTCGAGCGAATCCGGATTGATCTGCTTCTTGAAATCACCGTCGGCATCCGGCTCAGGAACACTAAACAGCCGATCGTACAGCCGAAGCTCCGCCTCGATTGCATGCGGCGCGCTCACCCAGTGGATCGTCCCTTTCACCTTTCGGTTCGAAGTCGCGCCCCCTGATTTGCTTTCCAGATCAACAGTGCCACGCAGCTCAAGCACGTTCCCGGACTCGTCCTTCACCACCTCATCGCAGCGAATGATGTAAGCATATTTCAGCCGCACTTCCCCGCCTGGCCGGAGTCGGAAAAATTTCGGCGGCGGCGTTTCCATGAAATCGTCGCGCTCAATGAACAGCTCGCCGCTGAATGGCACCTTGCGTGTGCCCGTGTTTGCCTCCTCCGGATTGTTGATCGCGTCCAACTCTTCCATTTTGCCTTCAGGATAATTCGTCAGCGTCACCTTGAGCGGGCGCAGCACGGCGAGTCGCCGCTGCGCGGTGCGATTGAGTTCCTCGCGCACGGTGTGTTCGAGCACTGCCATCTCCGTCATGCTCGGATATTTCGTGATCCCAATGTTATAGGCGAACGTGCGCAGCGCGCTCGCCGTGATGCCGCGCTGGCGCAGGCCAGAGATCGTTAGCAGGCGTGGATCATCCCAGCCGTTGACCAGCTTCTCATTGACGAGCTGGATGAGCTTGCGCTTGCTCATGACGGTGTAAGTGAGATTGAGCCGCGCGAATTCATACTGATGGGGCCGCGGCTCGGACAGCGCGAGCGCATCGAGAATCCAGTCGTAGAGCGGCCGATGCACTTCAAATTCGAGCGTGCAAAGCGAATGCGTGATTCCTTCGATGTAATCGCTCAGGGTGTGCGCCCAATCGTACATCGGGTAAATGCACCATTTGTTGCCGGTGTGATGATGCTGGGCGTGACGAATCCGATACAGCACCGGGTCGCGCAGCCAGACATTGGGCGCCTGCATATCGATCTTCGCCCGCAACGTCTTCGCCCCGTCGGGAAACTCGCCCGCTTTCATCCGCGCGAAGAGATCGAGGTTCTCTTCGATTGAGCGATTGCGAAAGGGACTCTCTTGGCCGAGGCGTCGATACTCGTCCGTCTCTTCGGGCGGCATCTCATCGATGTAGGCTTTGCCTTTGCCCGTCAGCTCGAGGGCAAACTCGAACAGCTTGTCGAAATAATCGGAGGTATAGAGCGGAGCGCCGCCGACATTCGTTTCAGCCCATCCATCGATCAGCCAGTGCACATCGGCCATGATGGAATCGACATACTCCGCTTCTTCTTTCGTCGGATTGGTATCGTCCATCCGAATGTTGCAGACGCCGCCGAACTCGCGCGCGATGCCGAAATTCAAACAGATCGATTTCGCGTGTCCGATATGCAGATAGCCGTTCGGTTCTGGCGGAAAACGCGTCACGATCCGCTGGTATTTTCCAACGCGCAGATCTTCGGCCACGGCGTCGCGGATGAAATCTGATGGTGGGGCGTTGTTCGCGTCCGGCTCAAACATGACCGCGCGACGGTACCCGCTAGGTCTTGGTTGTCATCCCGAGCGCAGGCGAGGGATCCCGTGGAAGTCACCTTTCAGCTTGCGCAACGGGATTCCTCGACTTTCGCTCGGAATGACGAGATGATTTACACGCTCGACCATCTGCGGCACTGGCGCGAAGCGCCGGGCGATCTAAATCCGCCGATTCGCCTCGGCATCCTGGGCGATCCGGTAGAGCATTCGCGTTCGCCGGAGATGCAGAACGCCGCGCTGCAGCATTGCGCCATGGAGATGCAGTACGTGCGCTTTCAAATCGCCAGCGACGAATTACCAGAGGCGCTTAGGCTCGCACGCGAGAACGATTTCATCGGTCTGAATCTCACCGTCCCGCACAAAGTCGCCGCAGTTGCGCTGATCGATGAATGCGATGAGCTCGCCACAAATATTGGTGCGATCAACACCCTGCGCGTGCGCGAGAATAAGCTCATCGGCTTGAACACTGACGGCCTCGGATTTTCCCGCGCCTTACGCGAGGCCTTCTCGGTTGATTTACGCGATTTGCGCGTGCTGCTGCTCGGCGCGGGCGGCACCGCGCGCGCTATCGCGTTTCAATGTGCGCTGGAGAAATGCGAGCGGCTGGTCATTGCCAACCGCGATGCGGAAAAGGCCAGACAGTTGGCGGAAAAATTGCGGCCGCATTTCAGTGGTCCGCGTGTGCTTGGGCCCGTGGCACGGCTGGAAGCGGCAGCGCTGAGCGACGGCACCTTATCGTTCCAGATCGCCAACACTGATCTCGTTGTGAACGCGACCAGCGTCGGATTAAACGCCACTGATTCGTCACCGCTCAGCACGCACATACTCGCTCCACACCTGCTCGTCTTTGACACGGTCTATCGGGAAGGCAAAACGCCACTGATGCGCGCCGCTGAAGAAGCCGGCGCGCGCGCTTGCGATGGCCGTAGCATGCTGCTTCACCAGGGCGCGGCGGCCTTCGAAATTTGGTTTGGGCGTCCAGCACCGATCGAGCTCATGCGGGCGGCGCTCACCACCGGTCATTCCGAGCGAAGTCGAGGAATCCCGTAGCGCAAGCTGTACGGCGACGTCAACGGGATCCCTCGGCTTCGCTTCGCTCCACTCGGGATGACGATGCGCTTTCCCGCGCCATTTCGCGCCCGCGCTCCGTCGCGGCTTGCACGGCGGCCGCAATCGCTTCGCCCGTCTTCCGCTCCTTCATCACGCGCAAACCTGCCGCTGTCGTCCCGCCCGGCGTCACCACCATGTTGATCAATTCCTCCGGCGACTTCCCGCTCGTCAGCGCCAGCTCGGCCGCGCCCAGGGCAGTCTGCGCGGCAAGCTTGAGCGCGGCATCACCTTCCACTCCTTCACGTGCCGCGCCCGCCGCGAGCGCTGCAATCATCGCATAAACGAACGCCGGGCCGCTCCCCGCCAGCGCGGTGATAACGTCGATTTGCTCGTCGCTCACTTCCACAGCCGTGCCAATAACATTAAACATCTCGTGCACTTTGCGTCGATCAGCCGCCGTCGTGCGCGAGCCGGCCGCATAGCCAGTCGCAGCACGGCCAATCGCACTCGGCGTATTCGTCATCACCCGCACGACTCGCGCGCCGGTCGCCGCTTCCATGCTCGCGATGCGAATGCCCGCAGCGAACGACACCACGAGCTTGTCTGCGATCGAGTCGCCGAGTTCGCGCAATACCGGCAGCACCACCTGTGGCTTTACTCCCACGAAAATGCTGTCCGCTGTCTCTGCGATCTCTGCGTTCTCTGCGGTGAAATTAATTCCGAGTTCGTTTTTTAATCGCGCGCGAATCTCCGCGTTCGGCTCGCTCGCAACGATGTCACCCGGCGCTAACACCTGCTTCAGCAGCAGCCCGCGAATAACCGAGCTGGCGAGTTTCCCCGCGCCGATGAATCCGAGTTGATAACGCGTGTTGCTCATTTGTGAAGGAGCCAGAGAGCGCCGATATTATTCAGTGGTAACTGCGGGTGTAAACTACGCTCCGAGCCGGAGTGGCGGAATTGATTTGGCCGCGGACATCGCGGAGCTGAAACGTGAACGCAACGCCGTCATCCTCGCGCACAATTACCAGGTCCCGGAAATTCAGGACGTGGCCGATTTCGTCGGCGATTCGCTTGGCCTGAGTTTCGAAGCGGCGAAGACCGATGCGGAGGTGATCCTGTTCTGCGGCGTTCATTTCATGGCGGAGACCGCTAAAATCCTCAACCCGGTCAAGCGCGTTATCCTGCCTGATCTGGACGCCGGTTGCTCGCTTTCCGAATCCTGTCCGCCCGGCGCGCTCTCCGCGTTCCTGAAGAAGAACGCGGAGAAGAATTATTACGTCATCGCTTATATCAATTGCAGTGCCGGGGTGAAAGCGCTCAGCGACGTCATCTGCACCAGCGGCAACGCGGATAAAATCGTGAGTGCCGCGCCGCCCGATCGCAACATTCTCTTCGTCCCGGATCAAAACCTCGGGGCGTGGGTGATGGAACGCACCGGCCGGAAAATGGATTTGTGGCGCGGCACCTGTTACGTGCACGCCGAGTTCACCGCGCGCAGCATTGGCAAGGTTCGCGAGCAACATCCAGGCGCGCCACTCGTGGCTCATCCTGAGTGCATCGCGGCCGTGCGCATGTTGGCCGATGAAGTTTGCTCGACCGAAAAGATGGTGATGTTCTGCAAAAACTCATCGGCCGATACTGTCATCGTGGTGACCGAAGCGGGAATGCTTCACCGCTTGAAGCGCGAGATTCCTGGAAAAACGTTTATCCCCGGCCCGACCGAACATTGCGCCTGCGCCGAGTGCCGCTTCATGAAGATGAACACGCTGGAGAAAGCATTCGACGCCCTGCGCGATTTGCAGCCGGAGATCACTTTGCCCGAAGCATTGCGCGCGCGCGCCGAGCTGCCCATCCGCCGAATGCTCGAGCTGTCAAGATAGTGACAAGTGATGAGTGACAAGTGACGAGTTGTTAAAGCCGACTCTTGACTTGTCACTCGTCACTCGTCACTCGTCACTTCCCGTATGCAGCGCTTCCTCGTTGCCATCATCATCCTGCTCACCGCGGTGCTGCTCGGGCGCGACCCGCAGGTGCAGAAGGCGGATCAGTTTTTTCTCGATTGGCTCCTGCGCAATATCGATCCCACTCCCGGTGATCG
>JBBPYF010000038.1:0-2314 GCA_038200165.1 Chthoniobacterales bacterium
CTGCGTTCCGCTCTCGCCGGCTGGCTCATTGCCCTGATGGTCTGGCTGCTGCCCTTCGCCGAAACCGGGCGCATCTGGGTGATCATGCTCATCGCCTATCTTGTCGGCATCGCGGACCTGCCTCACGTCATCGCTGGCAGCGTGGAAGACTTCTATCTCTTACTGAACGGCACGATCTCGGTCAGTCACGCGCTCGGTCATTTTCTTCTTCCCAGCCTGATTGGGAACGTTATCGGCGGAGTCGCTCTCGTCGCCGTGGGCGCGCATGCGGAGTTCACGGTCGCGGAGGAATAACCAAATTTAAAACGCGTTCGCGTTTTGTTTTTCAACCATTTCGCCTTCGAATTACCCGCACGCTTGGCGTGACTTCATCGCGCGTGATGGATGAATGCAGGACGCGTTCGCTTCCGCTACCGAAGAAGCTGACCGTACTACTTGCTTCCGCGATCGGCGGCTGCTTCCGCGCGTTGGTCTTTTGGCGTTTCCACTTTGATCGACGCGATCGCACCCGTGGTGGCATCCACCTGCACTTCGGTGATGTTTTTCGTCCCCGGCTTTGCGATGTCGAACGACCAAATAAGCTTCCTGCTCTCCCGCTCGATTTCTTCGCTGAAAATTTTTCCTTTTGGCACCTTCGCCAGTGCCGTGCGCTCTGCCTGCGCTTTGGGAATCTTCGCCTCTTTTATTAACTGCGCGTCAGTTTCGGCGAATACCGCGGTTGAGGTTGCAATCGCAGCGGCCGCCGCGCCACAGACCAATCGTAGGTTCATTCTCATGCGGGGTTCGACACCGCGCAGCCTCAGCCGTTCAGTCGCTGACTGCTGAGCGTCGCTGGGAAATCTTCGCAGCGCCCACACGACGAGGTCACGCGGATCTAGAGAGCGATCTCGAAGTTCTTATCCTCCCATCGGTTCGCGTCCGGCCAGTAAAAGGTGAAAACGAGTTTGCCATTCTCCGGCAACTGAGCGCGGGGAAGATCGATAATGTGGACGCCGAGTTTGGTGTCGCGCGTGTCGCTCTCATGCGTCGTTTGCGAGTTGTCCGTGCTCCAGTGCAGTTTCGCGGGCGCGAGCACTTCGATGCGAAGATTTTTGCCCGGCGGCACACCACGGATCTGGTCGCTGAAGCGCCAGTTCGCGAATGCTGCCTTTTTCTTTTCTACGAGATAGCGCTGCACCGGCACCGGCGGCTGATCGAAAACTTTGTCGTCGCGAATGGAACGGGAGAGCTTGATGTATTCGGCGTGCGCCCAGACCAGTGGCATGCCCGAGCCACTCGGCCGCCCGAAATACAACGCGCGCTCGGGAATGTCGTCGGTGTCCCAAACCTGTTCGGGAATCATTCCACCATCGCTGGTGAACGCTTCCATCGCTTTCATCAAACGGCGCGCTTCGTCCTTGTGTCCGGCCGCGATTTCGTAATGGGCGCGTTCGCCCGTAAGCAGCGGCCAGGCGCGGCCGATGCCGGTGCCGTCGAAAGGCGCACCGTCAGCGTGTTCGCCGTAGCCATCGTTGTTGTAACGATGCCAGCACGGGCCGTTCGGAGTTTCAACTTTTAGCATTGAATCGATCACGCGCACGGTGTTGAGGATGCGCGGATCGTCCGCCGCGCGCAGCCCGAATCGCACCAATGCCAACGCGTCGATTGAGATGATGCTCGCCGCCGGCACTTTGGTCGGTTCGCTCACGTTTTTCATCTGAATCTCGCCCCCCACAGGCGAACCCCCGTGTTCTGTCCGAGGCGCGATGCGGACGTAATAACCGTCAACACCATGTTGTTCCGCCAGCCCTGTGCCGCTGGCGTAGGTCCAGCGCTCGATGCTGTCGTTCCACGCGTCCGCAGTTTCCCGAAGGTAATCTGCCAGCTCGGGGTCGAGAGTGAATTCAGCCGCTTCGAGCAAGGCCGCGATTTCCACCGCGATGGTGTAAGGCGAGTAGCCGCCCACTTCCTCCCACCGATCCTGATCGGTAGCAGGACCATATTTCACGATGAAAGAAAGCGCCTTGCGCAGCATCGGCCACAGCCGCTCGAGCTCGGCCTGGTCGATCAGCTTTTCCCGCAGAGCCGTGGCCGCGAGCAAAAGCGGGAACGCCATTTCATCCATCTGCTGCCCGCGCCAGTAACGCTCGCCCACGACCCACATGTTTTGCGGCCAGCTCCCATCGGCCTCCTGTGTCACCGCGAGAAAGCGCAACACCTGCGCGGCCCCGCGGTCGCAGCCCGCGGCCGCAAGTCCGCCGTGCACCTGTGCCAGATCGCGCACCCAGACGAGATGATAACCGCCGCGGTCGGAGTCGCTTTTGGAAAAGCCCCA
>JBBPYF010000039.1:0-4938 GCA_038200165.1 Chthoniobacterales bacterium
GGCACCGGAGCTTCCGTCAGTGGAGCAACTTGATGAAATGTTCAAGCAGACGCCGCTGGGCAAAGCAGCGGATGAGGCTCGGCTGCACGCGCAATGGCGTGAGCTAGGCAATCGCACGGTGAACCAGACGGAACTGGTGGCAGCGCGGGCGCACGCGGAAGCGGCCACGACAGATCTGGAAAAGCGGGAGCGGCTGCGCGCCTATTACAATCGCTATTTTGATCGCATGGGCACGCTGGCTGATTCGCAGGAGCTGAAAGATTATCTGGAGGCGCGGCGGGCAGAGCATATTGCCTCGTTGACGCAGGACCATGTCCGGCCCGGTGCAACACCGGCCGCCACGCCGGGGGCGACAGCTACGCCAAAACACAAACATAAGAAGCATTCGACGGCGCCGGAGCCGACACTGCCGCAGTAGAGCGCTTGCCGCGAGAACGCGGGCGGCTATTCTAAGGCGCGACGCACGGCGCGTTCGTCTAGTGGTTAGGACACAGCCCTCTCAAGGCTGGTACACGGGTTCGACTCCCGTACGCGCTGCCAAGTTTCTAGGTAGAAAAACCGAGATAGCTTAAGATAACCCGAACATCCCAGAACAAAGTCGCGATTTGAAAAGTCAGAAGGAACAAAAGCGCGTAGCCCCAGCCCGGGAAACGCTCCAGCCCACGCAGAATCGGCTGCGCCCATGAGGAGCGCCATTGCGCCAGCAGAGCCACCGAACCCCAGCCGATGAGCGCGCCCGCAATGATATCGGTGGGATAATGGATACCGACGTAAAGGCGCGGCAGGCAGATCGCGATGACAACGTAAAAGAACGCGAAGATGGCCGCGCGACGATCAGCCCTCCACACTCCGGCCACGATGGCGAAGAAGAGCGCGGCATGATCGCTCGGGAAAGAGCTCCAGTTGGTCCAGTTGGATTGATCAGGCAGCCCGAGCGGCGCAACAAAATGCATGCCTGGCTCCAGCAGCGGCCGATGGCGGACCGGCAACACGTAAGCGAGAAGGCGTGCGATAAAAAGCGCGACAAGTGCGCCACCCAACCCGGCGAGAAGGCCCTGGCGTGCAGCTGGGCGCCGAAACCACATCGCCCAGAAAATGGCCAGCACGACTCCGCCTTTGAAAAGGTCGCTGTTGCTTATGACGACATTGGTTTGGTCGAGCCATTCCCAATGCTGCGCGGCGCGGTTGATGAAGCTGCAAATGGCGCGATCAAACTGCATCAGGTGCAACTGGCAGACAGGTCAGCGACTGTTCGTCTCGGAGGCCGAGGTGAAGAATCGTTAGGTTTATATTGTCGAGGCAAGCGGAATCTACTCGGGCACTTTAAAACCTTATGGGATGAAAAACCGGGGGGGTTCGCAGTTACTTGCATCATCAGGCGCGGCGGACACTCCGGCAACGGCGCCGGCAGCTCCTAGCACATCGTTCAGGCGCGCCGCAGACTACTCGTCGTCAGCCGCATCACCAGAAAATATAAAATACAGAGCACCAGGACTGCGGCGACGATCAGATGCGATTTTGCCTTCAGCGCCAAAGTTAATCCCGCCGGATCGCGCAGCATCTCCGCAGTGATAGCCGTTTGTCCAAACCACGCCAGCACTGCGCACCAGAGGGCCGAACCGGTGATCGTCATCACACTGAAAGTGGTGAAATTCATCCGAATGATTCCCGCCGGAATGGAAATGAGATGCCGGATGACCGGGAGCAGACGCGCGAAGAATATTCCACCTGCCTCGTAGCGATGCAGCCAATGCTCGGCCCGGGTGAGCTTCGCTTCGCTCACCATAAAGAGCCGTCCCCATTTCACAATTACGATGCGGCCCAGCCAGAGCGAAACCCAGTAGGTCAGCGTCGCTCCTAACCACGAGCCGAAGGTGCCCGCTGCGATCACCGCCCAGACATTGAATTTACCTTGCGTGGCAAGGAAGGCCGCCGGCGGGATCACGATTTCGCTTGGCACAGGAAAAATGGAGCTTTCCATCGCCATGAGTAGGATGATGCCAAGGTAACCCCATTGCTGGACCCAACCGAACCAGATTTGCAGCAGATGATGCATTAGAATTGCAGATTGAAGATTTACGATTTCACATTGAAGAACGCGGCGCGGTCGGCTGTCTCTTTCAATCTGCAATCTGAAATCTGCAATCTGAAATTTCGATGATTTACCGGCGCGTCCTCAACTATTATCGCGCCTTTGCCGGCGCGACGCTCCTCGGGCTCGCGTTCTCGCTCGTTGGCATTGGCTTAAACCTGCTCAAGCCGTGGCCGCTGAAAATCATCGTCGATAGCATTCTGCCGAACGCGAATAAGGTTCAATCCTTCCAGTTCAGCCTCGGCGCGCATCGCGGCATCGCGTTTTCACCTTATCTCTCGTTGCACCAGGCCATCGCCGCACTCTGCCTCGCGCTCGTCGTCATCCAGCTGGTCTGGGGCATCTGCAACTACATCTCGAACTACGTCTTTGTGAAAGCCGGCTTGCAGGCATTACTCAAACTGCGCACCGAACTCTACGCCCATCTCCAGCGTCTCTCGCTCAAATTCCACGACGCCCGCCGCTCCGCCGATTCCAGCTTCCGCGTCGCTTACGATTCGCAAGCTATCCAGACCATCTATAACAAAGGCTTCACCGCCATCTTCGGCTCGGTCATTACTTTAATCGGCACCTTTCTCATCATGCTGCGTCTCGATTGGCAGCTCGCGTTACTTTCTCTCGCGATTGTTCCGCTTCTCATGGGCACCATCTACTTCTTTGCCCGGCGCATTCGCCGCGATTCCACTTCCATCCAGGAACAGGAAAGCGCCGTCCTCGCGCAAGCGCAGGAAGGCCTCAGCTCCATTCGCATGGTGCACGCGTTCGGGCGGGAGGAATTCGAAGTCATGCGATTCCAGCAACAAGCCGTCGGCAGTTTGCGCGCGAATTTGCGCCTGACTATCACCAACGTGCAAAGCGCACTGGTCATCAGCACGCTTGTGGTCATCGGCACCGCCGCGATGTATTACATCGGCACCCTGCACGTGCTCGCCGGCACTCTATCGCTCGGTTCGCTTCTTCTTTTCAGCGCTTATCTCCTCATGCTTTACACACCACTCGAGTCCCTCACCTACACGGCGTGGGCAATGGAAGGCGCCACCGCCGGCGCCCGCCGCTGCTTCGAAGTGCTCGATCGGCGCGACGACGTGATCGATTCGCCAAATGCGATCGCCTTTAAAAATAGCAACGGCGCAATCTCATTCCAAAACGTCAGCTTCGGCTACGACGAGGAGCGACCTGTTCTGCGCGAAATTAATCTGGAAATTTCGCCGAATCAGATCGTCGCTCTCGTCGGCGGCACCGGCGCGGGTAAGAGCACGCTGCTCAGTCTCGTACCGCGATTCTATGATCCGACAAGTGGTCGCCTCACGCTCGATGGCCGCGATGTTCGCGACGTCACGAAGAAATCGTTGCGCGAACAGATCGCCATCGTGCTCCAGGACACGCTCCTGTTTTCCACCACCGTGCGCGAGAACATTGCCTATGGCCGAAGCGATGCGACCGATGTAGACATTCGCGAAGCCGCCCGGCGCGCTCAAGCCGAGCAATTCATACTGCAGTTGCCCGAGGGCTATGACAGCTTGGTCGGCGAACGCGGCGGTCATCTCAGCGTCGGCCAGCGCCAGCGCATCGGCATCGCGCGCGCATTTCTGAAGAATGCGCCCATCCTTCTGCTCGACGAGCCCACTTCCGCGCTCGACCCGACGACCGAAGCAGCCATCATGGAAACGATCAAAGAGCTGATGCGCGGCCGCACCACCCTCATCGTCACGCACCGCATTGCCACCGTGCACAACGTCGACAACATCGTCGTGCTCAAGCATGGCCACGTCGTCGAGCAAGGCCGTGGCCCCGAACTCGTCACGCGCGGCGGCGTTTATGCGAAGCTCTATAAATCCGGAAACTTCCCGTCATGAGTAACGTCGGCGCCGATCGGAGAGTCGAAGGTGATTGGTGGGCGCAACCCATTCCGCCGAACGTCGATTTCGGCGAAGGCTTCTACTGCGAGACAGCGCAGATATTTCGTCACATGAAAACAAACGCGCTCCACGCTATTCGCATCGGCGCTCATGTCTCCTGCTACGCCGGCTGCTCGTTTGCCATCGGCAAAAACGGCTCTGCCATCATCGGCGATTTCACATTGCTCAATGGCGCCCTCATCATGGCTGAAGAACGCATCGAGATTGGCTCGCATTGTTTGATCTCTTGGAATGTTGGTATCGCCGACTCCGACTTCCACCCGCTCGAACCCGCGCAACGCCTGATCGACGCGCAGGCCCTGGCGCCATTTTACGCCAACCGCCCGCCTCGCCCGAAGCTCGAGACGCGCCCCGTTCTTGTCCGCGACAACGTCTGGATCGGCATGAACGCGGTCATTCTCAAAGGCGTCACCATCGGCGAGAACTCGGTCGTTGCTGCCGGAGCCGTCGTGACAAAAAGCGTCCCGCCAAGTTGCGTCGTCGCTGGGAACCCGG
Organism: Chthoniobacterales bacterium; assembly: GCA_038200165.1. Lineage (GTDB taxonomy): Bacteria > Verrucomicrobiota > Verrucomicrobiia > Chthoniobacterales > UBA10450 > AV69. Next base: position 4,507 of record JBBPYF010000039.1, read on the forward strand.
CGCGAATTGTGAAGAGCTTTTAGTTTGTTTCTGTTTTCCTCTGCGATCTCTGCGTCCTTGCGGTGAATTCATGAAACGCAAACGCATCGTCGTAATGGGTTTCATGGGCTCCTGCCCCATCGCCGGAGTTATCTGGCAGCACCTTCACTACATCGCGGGTCTTCAGCGACTTGGCCACGAAGTTTACTACCTCGAAGACTCGGCGCGGCTGCCTTACAATCCAGTGACTTTCGAGGTTAATAATGATTTTAGTTATGCGGCCAAGCTACTAAGCAAACTGGCTGACGAGTTCGACTTCAAATCACGCTGGTCATTCTGTGCTCGCTATCTGCCGGATTTGCCGACGGCCGGTGTATCGCTCAAGCGAATCCAGCAGCTTTATAAAAGAGCCGATGCGATCTTGAATGTCTGCGGCACCCAGGAATTCAATGA
>JBBPYF010000040.1:0-18164 GCA_038200165.1 Chthoniobacterales bacterium
CGCTCCCCAACAAATCATCGTGCGGCGTCTCCTCCACTCTCCACATCGCCTCACGCCGATGTTCCGCAAAACAATTCAGCGCGCCGAGGTTCGCCAGTCCACGCATCTCATCTTTCGTTAGCGGCACACGCTTGCGAAAATCATCGAGGGACGTGAATCGCTGCGCATTCCGTTCCCGCACCAGATCATCCGCGTGCTCGCGCCGTAATCCATTCACCACACAAAACCCAAGCCGGACCGTATCTTCGGAAAGAACTGCGCAATTCCATTCCGATTTTGCCGCACACACCGGCTTCACCTTCACCCCATGCCGCCGCGCATCTTTCACGATCGTTGCCGGCGAATAAAATCCCATCGGCTGATTGTTAATGAGACTGGCGTAAAACTCCGGCGCGCGATGCGCTTTCAAATAAGCGCTGCCGTAAGCCAGAATGGCAAAGCTGATGGCGTGCGACTCCGGAAATCCATAAAGCGCGAATGATGTGATCGAGTGCAGCACTTTCTCGATCACGTCCGGCGCAACGTGATTGCGCGCCATCGCCTCGCGCAGCTTCACGCTCACGCGATTCATTCGCTCTTCCGATCGATGAAAGCTCAGCGCCCGCCGCAATTCCTCCGCTTCGTCGCCCGAAAAGTTCGCCATGATCATCGCGATCTTGAGCATCTGCTCCTGAAACAGCGGCACACCGAGCGTGCGCTCCAGCACCGGCCGCAAGCGTTCATCGAAAAAGGTCACCGGCTCTTTCCCCGCGCGCCGCGCCAGATACGGATGCACCATGTCGCCCTGGATTGGTCCCGGCCGGATGATCGCGACCTCGATTACCACATCGTAAAAACATTTCGGCTTCAGCCGCGGCAACGTCGCCATCTGGGCGCGACTTTCGATTTGGAAAACGCCGATGGTGTCGGCCGTTTGCATCATCTCGAATGTCTTTGCGTCGTCTTTCGGAATGTGCGCGAGATCGAGCGGCCGCCCGCGCTCACGGCAAAGCTCGAACGCATCCTGCATCACCGACATCATGCCGAGCCCGAGCAAGTCCACCTTCACGATCCCGAGATCTTCGCAGTCGTCCTTGTCCCATTGTGCCACGACGCGGCCCGGCATGGACGCGTTCTCCAGCGGCACAAACGTGCTCAATTTGTTCTGGCAAATGATCATCCCGCCGCTGTGCTGCCCAAGGTGCCGCGGCAATCCGTAGATCGCGTGATACAATCCGACGAAGGCCGGCATGCGCGGATGCGCTTTCGGTAAACCGGCCTGCTCGATCTGCGATTCCAGTTCGAGAGTGTGCGGGAAATCGCCGCTCGCGAACAGGTGGGAAAAACGGTCGAGAATGCTGGGCGAAAAATTCAACACTTTACCGAGCTCGCGCGCCGCGCTTTTGCCGCGATAGGTGATGACGTTCGCCGTCATGGCCGCGCCGTGTTTGCCGTAACGGCGATAGACCTCCTGGATGACGCGCTCGCGCCGGTCGCCGCTCGGCAGATCGAGATCGATGTCCGGCCAGCCTTTGCGGCTTTCATTCAGGAACCGCTCGAAGACGAGATGATTACTGATCGGATCGACCGGCGTGATACCGAGGCAAAAACAAACCGCGCTGTTGGCCGCGCTGCCGCGTCCCTGCACCATGATGTCGTTCTCGCGGCAGAAATTGACGATGTCCCAGACGATGAGGAAATAACCCGCGAACCCTAGCTTGGTGATGAGCGCGAGTTCTTCCTCGAGCTGCCCCTTCACTTTTCTGCTGATTGATTCGTAACGCTGCTGCGCGCCGAAGAGCACGATCCGGCGCAGGAATGAATTCATGGTGTGGCCGTCCGGCACCGCGAATTCCGGGAATTCGTAGCCGATGTTTTCTAACGAGAATTCGAGACGATCCGCGAGACGCGCCGTGTTTGTGATCGCGTCCGGTAAATCGCGAAAGATCGCGCGCATCTCAGCGTCGCTCCTGAGATGACGCTCGGCGTTTTGTGTGAGCAATTTTCCGGCGAGATCGAGGTGCGTGTGCTCGCGAATGCAGGTGAAGACATCGAGCACCTGGCGGCCGTACGGTTTGGCGTACTGCACGCCGTTCGTGGCGATAATCGGCAGACGAAATTTCGACGCCAGATCGACCAGCGCGCGATTGACCCGTTCTTCACCACGCAAAAAGTGGCGCTGAAGTTCAACATAAACATTCTCGCGCCCAAAGGCATTGATTAAACATTGCGTGCGATCTTCTGCATTCCGGGGAGCGCGGGCGCCCCGCTGCAAACTTCTTGGCGGCACATTACGTAAAGGCCGCGCGTTGCCGTCCGGCGAGGTGCCGGATGGAGCGGGCGGGGCGCCCGCGCTCCCCGATCCGAACAGTGCAATGACCCCATCACTAAACTCTCCCGCTTCATCCCACCGCACCGCGCATTCGCCTTTCACTTCGCTGCGCAAATGCGCTTGCGTCAGCAGCGAGCAGAGATTGGCGTAACCAGCACGCGTCGCCACCAGCACCGGCAACACGCTGCCATCTTCCATCGTCAACTCCGCGCCCGTAATCGCGCGGATACCTTGCTCACGACAGGCGACGGCAAGCCGTTGCGAACCGTAAACGCCGTTGCGATCCAGCATCGCAACTGCCGGCAATTTCAGCTCAGCCGCGACTTCCGCCAGCTGCTCCGGCGAGGATGCGCCGCGCAAAAAACTGAAGGCGCTGGAGGCGTGAAGTTCGATGTAGGCCATGCCACACCTCCTCAGTCATAAATCCCATCCACCGCCCAGCCCTCATCATCGCAGTGACAACGCGCGACTGTTCCATTCTCCAGCTCCACATCCCATTCCAGCCGGGCCCAGGCACGCTCGTCCCACCAATTTCCCGAGAGCGGAAATGGCCCCTGATGCGCGACCGTCATGCCTTCGGTTTCCGCGCTGCGCAGGTGAGCAGGACAATTGTTTTCCAACAACATCGTTGCCTTCGCGCGTTTCCGAAAACGCCGCAGCACCGGGCGCGCTCCAGCCGTCTCATTCTCAGGACCGCGCAGCAATCTGCTTTCATCCTGAGCGGAGCGCAGCCCATCCCTGTCATCCTGAGCGCAGCGCAGCGAAGTCGAAGGATCCCGGGGCGCTATCTTTAAGGTTTCGCATCGGGATCCCTCGACTGCGCTCGGAATGACGGTGCTTTGCGTATTGCCTCGAGTCTTTTGGGAATCAGGAAATTCCCAAACAAACGGCTCCATGTGGAACGCATCCGGTCGATGCGTCTCTTCCAGCACCGGCCGGCCGACGCGCTCCATGCCGAGTAATCCAATGAGCCGCGCGAGCGTTTCATATAATTGCGCCGGATCACGCAAGGCCGTTTCAAAAAGCTGGAATTGCTGCCGCACCGGTTTCGACGGTTGGGCTTCGAGCTCAACGGCAACGATGGGATGCTTTGAGGTAAAATTTTCCAGATGGGTGTGCAGCATCCGGAAGAGCACCTCTTCGTTATTCGTCGGCTGCGGAATTTTGAAAACGCGCTCGTAGTGCGACTTGTTCGCCCCGGCGAATTCGTCCTGTGGCGAATCGGAAAAAGTGATGCGGAACCGGAGTTCTTTCGCGACCAGATAAATCGCGTTCAGTCGCGTGGCGAGCTGCTGTAAAAACCGGCGCAGCATGAAGAGCAACGGCTCGCTCGTCTCGATTTCATTCTCGAACTCAAAACTTTCGACGAACGATTCCGGCGGCGAAACGAGTTTGAGCATGCGCTCAGTGCATCCATTGGCGCGTTCCAACAGCTCGACCGCGCGCGCTCCGAGTCGCGCCGCCAGATCATCGCGATCGAGCTTCGCCAATGCGCCAATGGTGTGAATTCCCCACTGATGCAGAATGCTGAGAATGCGCTCCGTTTCGCGCGCGCGCTCGACTTCCCTGGCCGAGCGCGCTGGGAAAACCCTCAGAAGCGCTGCGGGACCTGCTGTTTCACTCACCACCTACGTTAGATGAGCAATGAAATACGTTCAAGTGAACATATCCCCCTTGGGCTAGCTCGCGAAATCGCGATGCAGCAGCTCCGGTCATCCTGAGCGAAGCGCAGCGGAGTCGAAGGATCCCGTGGAAGTTACCTTTAAAGATTGCGCAACGGGATCCCTCGACGTCGCTCGGGATAACGGAAAACAGCGCCGCGTCTAGCGCCGCTTACAAAATCTCCACCGGACACTTCGGCAGCGCCGCCATGAAGGCGCGGCCATATGGCTTGGTCACAATTCGATTATCGAGCACGACGATCATCCCGCGATCGGTCTTCGTGCGAATCAATCGCCCCACGCCCTGCCGCAATTTCAGAATCGCTTCCGGTAAGGAATACTCACTGAACGGATCACCGCCGCGCGCCTCGATCATCTCCAGCTTCGCTTCGATGAGCGGATGATCCGGCACCGCAAAGGGCAGCCGCGTGATGATGACATTGCGCAACGCGTCGCCGGGAACATCCACACCCATCCAGAAGCTATCCGTGCCGAAGAGCACACTGCGTGGCGTGTTCTTGAACTCCTCGAGCAATCGCATCCGCGGTAATCCGCCGCCTTGCACGAGCAGATTCATATCCTGTTCGGCGCAAAAATTCTCCAGCTGCGCGGCGAGCTCCTGCATGGCGCGATAGTTGGTAAACAGGACGAAGGCGTGCCCGTCGGTCTCCGCCACGAAATGCTTAATCCAATGCGCGAGCGCTTGTTCGTAACCAGCGTCGCGCGGGTCCGGCATCTTGCGCACAACGAACAACTTCATCTGCCGCTGGAAATCGAATGGGCTCCCGAGCTGGAGCGGCTCGGCCTCGGTCGCGCCGATGCGATTGCGAAAATAAGCCAGGTCTGTGCGCCCGACACCGAGAGTTGCGCTTGTCATGATGCAACTGCAACCCTCGCGAAAGAGCGTCCGCCGCAGCACCGGCGCGATGTCGACCGGCGCCGCATTCAACGTGAAAAACTGCGCCAGTTTTCCCGTCTTCTCGATCCAGTAAACATGCTCACGCGCCGACTGCTCCAGAAACGCAGAAATGCCGAGCCGGGCATCGGCCACGCGACGCCCGAGCTCCTGCAATTCTGATTTCAGCAGCTCGTCATTCTGGCGTTTCACCACATCCGCGATGCGCGCCTGCAAAGCGATCAGCCGGCCGGTGATCGTATCCGGAACGAGCTCGGGCGCGCGCACGCGAAACTCGCGCCCTTTGCGAAACTCACAGCGAGCACCGATTGCCTCGAAAAATCTGTCAATTTCCTCCACCGTCTCAGCAGCGAGTCGTACGCCATCGGCCTCGCGCGTGACGGTGAAGAGCCCCTTCTTTGTGCGCGCGTTGTAAAGCCGCTGGATTGTCGCACGTAATCCGTACTGCGACACGCCGATGCCGATCTGGCGCGAAGCTGTCTGCTCGACCGTGTGCGCTTCGTCGAGAATGAGAAAGTCGTTTGGAAAAATAAAACCGCTTTCCCGTTCTTCCATTTGTTCCGCGTTCGCCAGCAGCATGAAGAGCAGCGTGTGATTGATGACGAGCAAATCAGCCGCGAGCAGTCGTCGTCGCGCCCGCTGGTAAAAACAGCGGTCGTTTTGCCCGCATACTTTCTTCGTGCAGATGTGCGCTTCGCTGCACACCTGCGTCCAGACTTTCGCATCCGGCTCGAAGGCGAGGTCGCTGAGCGTGCCGTCCATCGTGCGCACGGCCCAATCTGCGATCCGCTCGAGCTCGCTCTGCTCTGGGCCGGTGAAGAGCTCGTTCTGCTGCTGGCGCGCGCGCTCGAGCCGGCGCGGGCAGAGATAATTCTGCCGCCCTTTCATCAGCGCGGCCTCAAATTCGACCGGCAGAATCTTTTTCAGAATGGGAATGTCTTTGTAGAGTAGTTGCTCCTGCAGATTGATCGTGTGCGTGGAAATGATCGCTTTCTTCTTTTGCTCGAGGGCGAAGAGCACCGACGGCGCGAGATACGCCAGCGACTTGCCCACGCCCGTGCCCGCTTCCACCACCAGATGCCGCTCCTCTTCCAGCGCGCGCGCGATCGCCCCCGCCATCGCCTGCTGTTGCGGCCGCAGCTCGAAATTCTTTGCCTTCGCCAGCAAACCGCCGGCCGAGAAAATCGCTTCCGTTTTCTCGATAAAATCGGAGCGGATCGTTTCGCGCAGTGCAATCATGGTGAGCAGGTAAGGTAACGTGCTCCCACTTTCTTGACGACAAGCTATCTGTTAAATAACACGGTCATCCTGAGCGAAGCGCAGCGGAGTCGAAGGATCCCGCTGCATACCTGAAAGCTAACGCAACGGGATCCCTCGACTCCGCTCGGGATGACGGATTGTAAATGAAGCTGCTCGACCGCTATGTCATCCGCAATTTCGTGCAGGCCTATGTTTACTGCATCATCGGTTTCATCTCCATCTGGCTCATCTTTGATATCAGCGACAGCATCTCGACCTTTCTCGATCAGCACGTGTCCTTCGGCCGCGTCCTCGAATACTACGGCACGCAGGTGCCGCAGATTCTGGTCATCCTCCTGCCGGTCTCGCTCTTGCTTGCGCTCCTCTTCGTCCTCGGCCGGATGTCGCGCGCGAATGAAATTGTCTCCATGCTCACCGCCGGCATCTCGCTCACGCGCGTGCTCGCGCCCCTCTTCATCATCGGTCTGCTCACCACCGCCGCGTCGTTCGCGCTGAACTACTCACTCGCGCCGCACGCGGAAATGGCGCGCAAAGTTTTCTTCTCGTCCGAGAAACATACCGCGCAAATCGAGGGACAAATCTTCCGCAACCGGCGCGATTCACGCACCTGGTTCATCCAAAGTTTTCGTCCCGACAGCGATCACTTCCAGAACATCGAGGTCTTGCAGCAGGACAAGAACGACCACATTTCCACAAGCTATCTTGCCGCCATCGCCGAGTATCAGCGGGGCGATCGCAGTTGGCTGCTCAGACAGGCGAAGATCGTTCACTACGACGAATCGGGAAACATCACCGACGAGCAGCTCGAGCCGGAAGTCGTCATCCGTCACTGGAGCGAAACGCCCTTCCGCCTGCAGAGTGCAAATCAGCGCGCTGAGCTGATGAGCCTCTCCGAGCTGCGGGATTACCTCAATTTCAATTCAGATTTTCCGCACGCGCTCCTCGCGCCCTTCCACACCCATTGGCACTATCGCATGGCGTTGCCGTGGACATGCATGGTCGTGACGCTCATGGCCGCGCCGCTCGGCGTCGGCTTCTCCCGGCGTGGCGTGCTCGCCAGCGTCGCAACCGCCATTTTGCTCACATTTGCGCTGAATTTTTCCACCCACCTTTTCCTCGCCCTCGGCGAAGGTGATCGCGTTCCCGGGTGGGTCGCAGGCTGGGCGCCGGTCATCGTTTTCGCCGTGCTCGGTCTTTACTTGCTGCAATTGCGCGCTTCCAATCGCGATCCTTCCGACTTTCGCAGCTTGCTTCCGCGCCGTATGTTTGCGCGATGAATCCGCTGGCCACTGACTGGCCGATCAAACCACGTTCCGACAGTTGCAACATCACCCAGCGTCCATTCGCGGCGGGCGAGTGGTTCTACACTTTGCTCCATCGTGAAGGGGACGGTTTTCGCCGCGAAGACCTGAGCGAGGAAGCCTGGCAAAGCCGGAACGAAAACATTCAGCCGTTCTCATTTTGGAAAGCGAAATTCGAGCCGGAACCTCCGCCGCCGCCGGAACCGCTGGCCCAGGAAAACGCCGAGGAACTTTTCCGCCGCCTCATCGTGCAGCCGGATGCGGCGGCGCACACCTGCTACGTCCTGGCCGTCATGCTCGAACGCAAGCGCGTGCTTAAACAGGCGCGCGCGGAAAATGCCGAGGGCCGCCGCCTGCTCGTCTATGAACATGCGCGCAACGGCGATGTCTTTGTCGTGCCCGATCCTCAATTGCGGCTGGCCGACCTCGAGCAAGTGCAGACCGAAGTGATGCAGTTGCTGCAACCAGCAGCCGCTGCTTGAAACGTGAGCACGCCGCCGTTCAGCTCAGCGAGCTTTCCACTTTACCTCGCGCCCATGGCGGGGGTGACGGACAAGGTTTTCCGCCAAATCTGCAAGCGCTTCGGCGCCGATGTTCTCGTCACTGAGTTTGTTTCCGCTGAAGGTGTCTTTCGTCGCAACGAACGCACGCGCGAGTATCTCGATTTCGATGAAATCGAGCGGCCGCTCGGCGTGCAGCTCTTCGGCGGGGACGCCGGGCACATGGCCGAAGCTGCGCGCCAGGTCGTCGACTGGGTCGCGCCGGATTTCATCGATCTGAATTTCGGCTGTCCCGTGAACAAAGTCGTCGCGAAGAACGGCGGTTCGGCGTTGCTCAAGGACTGTCCCGCGCTCGCAAGCGTGGCGGAGGCGGTCGTCCGCGCGGTCTCGCCGCTGCCGGTGACGGCGAAGATCCGCATCGGCTGGGACGCCGATTCCATCAACGCGGTTCGCGTCGCAAAAATTCTGCAAGACTGCGGCATCGCTGCTCTCGCCGTTCACGGGCGGACGCGGGCGCAAGGCTATTCCGGCGAAGCCGATTGGCGTGTCATCGGCGAGGTTGCCCAATCAATCGCGCTGCCGGTCATCGGGAACGGCGATTTGTGCTCAGCCGAAGATGTTGTTCGTCGCCGCACCGAAGCGAACATCGCCGGCGTCATGATTGGCCGCGCCGCCATGAGCGCGCCCTGGATTTTCGATCAGATCAAAAGCTATCTGCGCTTTGGTGAATTGTTGCCTGCGCCGTCGTTGCAAGAACGCTGGCAACTCATCATCGAGCATTGCCGCGCGCACGTGCAATCGTGGGGCGCGGAAGAACCGGCCATGCGAGCGATGCGCGCCCGGCTCATGGCCTATTCGAAAAACCTGCCGGCAGCGAAATCGCTGCGCGAAAAACTTCAGCACATTTCTTTCATCGGTGACGTCGAGAGGATCGCGAACGAGCACCTTGCGCAAAACCTCGATCCTGTTTTCGCCCAAACGTGAACGCGGCGCTCGCTCATGGGATCAAGATCGGTAACGAGCGCCTGATCAAGGTGACGGAGAACGCATCGCGTCGTCTCACCTCGCTCCTGGAGAAGCAAGGCCGGCCTGATGGCGCCTTGCGCGTCGCCATCATTGGCGGCGGTTGCTCGGGCCTGCAATACAAAATGGATTTAGTCGACGGGCCGATGCCGCGCGACATCCTCGTCCACTCGGCCAACGTCCGCGTTGTCATCGATCCGAAAAGCGCGCTCTTCGTCAGCGGCTCTCTCCTCGATTTCAGCCACGATCTGCAAAAGGGCGGATTCAAAGTCACAAATCCAAATGCGGTCGCGCATTGCTCCTGCGGGGAAAGTTTCGCCGCGTGATCGATTATTTCGCGCTGCTCGGCCAGCCGCGGCGCCCGTGGCTTGATCTCACAAAGCTGGAGGAGAAATATCGCGAGCACGCGCGCACGACGCATCCTGATCAATCCGCGTGCTCGGCCGACGAATTCGCTGAGTTGAACAAAGCTTATCGCACGCTGCGCGATCCGAAGTCTCGCCTCGAGCATCTGCTCGCGCTGGAGGGAAAGTCTCCGGCGAACGGTGCCACTGACGTTCCTGATGACCTCGTTGATCTGTTTATGAAAATCGCGCCGGCGGTGCGAAGCAGCGATCAGAATGCCATTGGCGAATTACTCGGGCAGGTGGGGCGAGCGCTCGACGATGCGCTGCATGCATTGCAAGCATTAAACCTCGAGTGGTCTGCCGACGAACCGTGTCCGCATACGGCCAAGAAATTGTACCGGCGGCTGTCTTTCCTCACGCGATGGAAAGAATTGCTTGCTGAGCGTCACATGTTCATTTGAACTTGCGCGCTGCGGCACTGCGCGCCATTCTCTAAGCGGAATGCTAACAGAGCGACAACAAAACGTTCTCGATTTCATCCAGAGCCAGCAGCGCGAAAAAGGCGTGACGCCAAGCACGCGCGAAATCCAGCATCACTTCGGCCTCGCCAGCCAGACCTCGGTGATGCAATACCTCGCCACGCTCGAACGCAAAGGTTTCCTCGATCGCCAGGCGCGAAAAGCGCGCGCGCTCATCACGCCGGTGCAGAAAGTGCGCATCACTGACATCCCGATTTACGGCCAGATTCCCGCCGGGATGGCGACGCTCACTGAGCAGACGGTGCTCGGTCACGTCTCGCTCGATGCGCGCTCGGCGAATGTTTCGCGACACAGCCGCACTTTTGCGTTAAAGGTGCGCGGCGATTCCATGGTTGGCGCGCACATTCTCGATGGCGACATCGTGATTCTGGAAGACCGCAAGGAAGCGAAGAACGGCGACATCGTGGCCGCATTGATCGACGGCGAAACAACGTTGAAACGCTTTCTCGTCGAGCGTAGTCGACCTTATTTGAAAGCGGAGAACCCGCGTTATCCGAACCTTCGCCCGGCACACGATCTACGCATTCAGGGGGTGATGGTTTCGCTGATTCGCCGGCAGGAGAACGCGGCGACAAAGCTGCCGCGTGGCAAAGCCGTGTCATCCTGAGGCGCGAAGACGGGACCTCACAGCTGGTTTAGCGTTACCCCAGGCTTGGGGCAATGTTTTCGCCAGTCGTGAGGTCCCTCGGTCGTCGCGGCGACCTCGGGATGACAAGCAGCGAGATACACTCACGCCAGCGAGCAAAAGGCGGTTAATGTTCATTTGAACATATTTCTTATCTGTGCCAGTATTCGGCATGGCAGCAAAGGGCCAGATTATCGATCTGCGCAACCTTCTCGCGGAGCGCTTCCACGCGACGAGCACGTCCCCAGCCGCCGGCGAGCTCATCACCGGGCTCGATGTTCTCGATCAGACTGGCGGATTGCGCAAAGGCGCCATCACCGAATTAATCAGCGCGCGCCCGAGCGCCGGCTCCGCCTTGCTCATTCATTGTTTGCTCGAGGTGGCGCGGCGAAAACAATTTTTTCTCGCGCTTATCGATGGTGCCGATTCCTTCGATCCGCAATCAGCGGGCGAGGCTGCGCTGGCACATTTGCTCTGGGCCCGATGCGAGACGGCCGCACACGCGATGAAGGCCGCGGACTTGCTTTTGCGCGACGGCAATTTTCCGCTCGTCATTCTTGATCTGATGTTGAACGCGGTGCAAGAGCTGCGGCGTATTCCGGCGACGAGCTGGTATCGTTTACAACAGCTGGTCGAAGGAACGACGACGGCATTTCTGGTCATGAGCCGGCATAATCTCGTGCCGAGCGCACGGACCAAACTCGTGCTCGAAAATCAATGGCAGCTCGCACATTTGCAGAATGACGACGCCCTTTCACGCATGCGGCTGCGCGTCCGCCGTTCACAACTCGCTGTCATCCCGAGTGAAGCCGAGGGATCCCGCGGAAGCCACCTTTAAGTTGTGCAGCGGGATTCCTCGACTTCCCTCGGAATGACAGTGCTTATGTACGCGCATCTTCGGAGCTTGCCCGCCGCTTCACGATAATGTTTGCCACCATTCTCCTGCCGAATTTTTATTTGCAGGCCATCGTGCGTCATCAGCCGGCCCTGCGCGAACAGCCGCTTGCCGTGCTCGACGACATCGCCACGAAAGTCATGATCCTGCAACTGAACGACCTTGCCGAAGCTGCCGGCGTGCGCGCGGGAATGGCGCCGAGCCAGGCGCTCGCCCGCTGCCTGCATCTCGTGATCAAAGCGCGGGCGCGCATGCGCGAGCAACAGGTGAGCGACATTCTGCTGCATCACGCATTCATGCTTTCGCCCTTTGTAGAAGCGACTGCGCCCGGCGTTTGCACGGTCGAGTTCAAGCCGGGCAATCGCGCCTTGGAAGGGCGAGCGTCCCCGCGAGCCGAGCTGCGCGACAAAGTGAAGCACGTGATTGATTCACTCGCCCGCTGCGATCTCGTCGCGCGTGCCGGCATTGCGCCAAATCCCGATGCCAGTTTTCTGGCGGCGCATTTGGCAGAACCTGTTTTGCAAATCGAAACAGCAAGCGAATTCCTCGCGCCGCTCCCGATCGAGACGCTCGCGTTGTAGCTGCCGCTGTCCTCAGCGGCAGCGGGGCGCGGCTCACTCAGCACTGTGGGTGCTTGCAGGCCGCCGCGTCTGCCGCCGAAGACGGACGGCAGCTACAACGCTGCTCGCGGCCCGCCCTCAACTGCCAGCGTAGTTCGGATAGCGGTCGCGCAATTGCTTCGCCACGCGATCTGCTTCTTCCGATTTCCCGGCGCGGCGGTAGGCATCAGCCGCTTTTTCCAGGGCGCGCGGCGTGATCGCGGGATCATCGTAGAGCAACGCCACCCCCGCATAGGCTTTGCCGGCATTGTCAAAATGCTGGCGTTCAAATTGCACATCACCCGCCAGCAAACGCGCTTCCGCATTCACCTTGCCTTCGGGCTGCAGCGTCATGATCTCAGCGGCGATCTTCTCCGCATCATCGGGTTTGTGCGCCGCGATCTTCGTCGCGCCCAGCGCAAGCAGTGTTTTGGCTTTGCCCGCGGGATCCGTCGAAGTCTGCAGATAGCGACCAAAGGCGTTTTCTGCTTCGTCGAAATTCTTCAACTTGTTCGCCGCATCGCCAAGGTAGAACCAGTAATCCGGCTTTACTTCCGCCGAATTCTCCAGCCGTGAAAGCGCGCTGAGATATTTCTCTGCCAGGGCGTAATTCTTCTCGTTGTAAAACTCGATGCCGAGCCACTCCAACACCTCCGCCGGAACACGATTGCCGGCGTTTTTCGCCAGCTGCGCATCGACCTCACCGGTCGCGGCTTTTCGCTCGCGCAGATAATAATCGGCCAGGATGATTCGCACCGAGGCAAGTTCATCATACTGCTCGCCATTCAGGCGCCGCGCCGCGTCGAGCGAACCGAGCGCGCGTTTGTAATCCTTCGCGTCAAAAGCCGCTTTGCCGATGTAGTAATTCGCCTGCGCTGCCGCCACCGTTTTCGGATATTCCTTCAGCAATTGCGCGAATGTTTTCGCCATTTCAACCGGCTTGTTCTGCTCGCCCAGGAGCAGAGCTTTCTGCTGCAATGCGCCTTCACGCTCTTTTGCTTTCGGAAATTTCGCGAGCAGCTGATCGAGGTCCGCGATGGCGGCATCTGTATTCGAGCTTTGCTGATAGGCCATGGCGCGTTGCAGGAGCGCAGTCGAAGCCTGGGGCGCGTCCGGAAAGGCTTTTAGGAAATAGCTGAACGCCTCGATCGCGCGGGCCGTGTCCTTTGTCTGCACCTCGCACCAGGCCAGTTTGTAGGCCGCTTCAGCGCGCAAATTTTCAGCCAGTTGCGACGAGCGCAGCTGTTGGTAAAGGGGCGCGGCTTGGCCGAACTTTTGTTGCTTGTAAAGCGCTTCGGCTTTCAGCAGCCGCGCCTGATCGGCTCGCTCGGACGGCGGGTTGGTTTTGAGAAACTCATCGACTTCTCCGACGACAGCGTTCGGCTCGGAATTGTAAAGATTGATCAGCCGCTGGTAACGCGCCTCCTTCGCTTCGTCGCGCGCAGGAAATTTGTCGATGATCTGCTGATAAATCTCCTCGGCGTCGTGCGCGCGGCCGAGTTGGCGTTGCGCATTGCCGGCAAGAAGCATCGCTTCCGGTTTTGCCTCCTCCGGCAGCTGCTCGACTGATTTTTTGTAATCACCGATCAATTGCGTGAATTGCCCCGTCTGGTACTCGAGCCGCAGCAACCCGGCTTGCGCGATTCCCTTCCATTTTCCCGCTTCCGGAGAAGTGCGTCCGCGCTCGAAAAATGTGCGCGCTTTCTCGACCAGGTCTTTGTAAACTTTGCCGCGATCAGCCGTTGCCAGGTCACTAGCGAGCAGTCCGGCGCGAACAGCGGCCTCCGCTTTCGTCGCCGGCTTTTCCGCTTCGTTCGACAGCGCTTCGTATTGCTTGAGCGCATCGGCGCGGCGGCCACGCGCGAGCAGCATCGCGCCGGCGGTCGCGCGCGCATCTTCACGATACTGGCTCTTCGTCTCCGCCACTTGCAGATAAAGAGCGAGCGCGTCATCGCCGCGCTTTGTGTTCTCGAGACAACGCGCCTCGAAATATTTCGCCGAGAGCGCGACGGACGCATCCTTCGATTTCGTCGCCGCTTTGTGAAAGAGCGGTTGCGCCGCGCCGTAGTCCTTTTGTGAGAACACCATCACCGCCAGCGCATAGGCCGATGGGCCGGCGAACTCGCTCTCGGGATAATCGTCCAGCACCTTCTGGAAATTGACGCGGGCCGAACCGGTCTTGCCGACCGCGCGATAACTTTCGCCCAATCCAAAGCAGGCATTCGCGCGCCCTGAAGCCGTCGCATAATCGCTCAGGTATTTCTCGTACTCCGGAATGGCCAGATCGTACATCTTGCGGGAGAAAAGAGCGTTGGCGTACTCGATCTGCCGTTTATCGCTCGGCTGCTCTTTTTCCGCGTTCGGCTCGGCGTCCGCTGCCTTTTTGTGCGGCGGGGACGCTTCATCATCGGCGGGCAGGGCGCGCACGACCGGCGGCTCCTCCACTGGTTGGGCGCGACGAACATCCTGACCCTCGCTCTGCCCGAGACAGAGCAACGCCGCGATGAAACTGCCGGCAATGCGCCGGAGCTGTTTCATTTCGCGGTGGCGAATGCGACGTTGGTTACGCCCGCTTCGCTGCAAATGTTGAGCACGTTCACGACGTTTTTGTAAGCGCCGCCTTCGTCTCCGCGGATCACCACCGCCTGCTCAGGATAAAGCTTCACCAGGTTCTGGAGCAGATCGCTCAGCTCCGTTCCGTTCATGGTGCGGCGATTCACCACCACACTGCCGTCGGTGCGAACATTGACCACGACATCACCAGGCGGCGCCGCTTTCTCTTTCGCGGCGGACGCTTTCGGCACTTTGACATCGAGCTCGTTTTCATTGCGCGCGGCGTTCCACGTCAGCAAAAAGAAAATGAGCAACAGCATGAGGACATCGACCAGCGGCGCGAGCTGAATGCCCGGATGCTGAGTCACGACACGACTGCGGAAATCCATCTGAAGGAGCGTTTAGAAATCAGATTCGAGCAAAGCGGGCGAACGCTCAGGGCGTTTGCTGAATTGCAGGGAAAGCAGCGCGAGAATGTGCGTGACGGCAGACTCGAGTTCCGAAATGAGCCGCTGCGAACGGCCGCGGAAAAAGGCGTAGAAAATCATCGCCGGAATACCGATGGCGAGGCCGGCCGCAGTGTTGAAGAGCGCCTGGCTGATGCCGCGCGACAAGGCGACGTAGCGCGCGCTCCCGAGGTCCGCCCCGAGCGCGCCGAATGAGCTAATGATGCCAATGACAGTGCCGAGAAGTCCCAGCAGCGGCGCGATCATGCCGATGTCGGCGAGATAAGTGACGCGGTTGTTCAGGCTCGATGCCACGCGCGTTCCTTCCGTCTCCGCGATTTCGCGCACCTGCTCGAAATCGGCGTTCGGATTCTTTGTCGTGAAATCGAGCACCTGCTGCACGACGCGCGCGACCGCTTCACCGTGACGATTCGACACCGCCAGCAGCCCCAGATAATCGCGCTTGCGCAGAAGCGCGTCGGCCGTGGCCATGAACCCGCGCGAAACGATGGCGCCGCGCCGAATGGTTAAAAAATAAACGATGATCAGCATCACCGACACGATCGAGAGCAGCACGAGAAAAATCATCACCGGCCCGGCTGATCGCATCGCGTCGAAGACCGTCTGCGCGTGCGGAACCTCCGGCGGCAAACCGGGAAAGCGCGCGGGCGATTGCGCGGAAAGCGGCGTGGCGATAAGCGCAGCGAGAAACAGCAATTTTTTCATGCGCAAGCTGGCGCTTACGATAAACGGAGCGCATCGCTTCGCAACGGCTCATCTGCTCTCCGCGAAGCGCCGGAGAACCGCCGTCGAATTCAACAATGTCGCCGGAAACAGTGCAGGCGGCGGCCGAAGGACGCGAGTTTCTCTTGGCTGCGTTCTAGTAACAGGCATCACTTGAGCTACTTCCAAATAAAATGCATAAACGTAAAAAATATTCTTGCACCCAGGCTCTCACCTTCTTACCAAATCAGCTGATCCACGGCGGCCCACCAGATTGACTCCCGGCTTACCGCAGAGCCAAACTCGGCCCTTCGTGCCAGGACTATCAACCAACGAGATTATGAAATTAGTTCCCGCAGCGCTCGCGGTCAGCTGCATCGTCTGCTACGCCGCTTCCATCCAAGCTCAATCGGCCACCGCCGCTCTCCCACTGATCGATCGCGGCCCTGCCGCCGCGATCTCTCTCGAGAGCGCAGGCGCAATTAACCTCACCAGCGCGCACGGCTATTTCGGTCGCGTCGCGGCCAGGACGAATCAGGCCGTGGCAGCGCAACTGCAATTTCCACCCGACCTCGCCGGGCAGCCTGTCCGGGTTCAGTCAGTCGATGGTGCACAACTCATCGGCACGACAGACAAGCTCACTGTCGGACCAGACGGGACGGCGACGATTCGAGTCCGGCTCGGGACGGCAGAGGGACTTTATCGAATCGGCGTCATCTGTGGCGACTCGCGAGCGCTGCTTCGCTTTTATGCGATTGCACCCGGCAAGCCGAATTCAGACCCAACCCTGTTAACTCCAAGTTCCACCCCATAATTTGAAAATGAGTACACCACGTTTTCTCAGCGCCCGTTCCATTTCGCTGCTCACCACCGTTTTCTTCGTCGTGAGTTCAGGTTCCGCGCTCGCCCAGATTGGTAACAACAATCCTACCGGTCCCGCAGGTGCGTTCAACGGCTCAATAACGACCGGTTGCCAATACGATCCGGCGACCGGAAATGCCACGAGGCAAGTAGTGGATCTCTCGATGCCATCTGTCGGCGCATACCCTCTGGCGTTTACTAGAATTTCGAATAGCCGTGCGACGCTTGCTACGCTCCCTTTAGCTATTCCGGTAGCTGGGAGCACTCTTACGACTGGGTCGTAATCTACAACATTACGAACGCGCAAAAGCCATCAAGCTACGACATTATTTTTCCTGACGGGCGCGACGAGACATTCACTTCCACCGGAGCACCGACTTCTACGGGTATAAGAGAGCGGGTTACCCCGCTCAATACCACCACGATGCTCTTCTACCTTGTCCTGCCCGATGGCGGGAAAGTGGAGTTCTCGACGACCCGACTGCCGTGGGTACCCGCAGGTTACTATGAATACTATTCGATCGTTACCGCGTTGATCGATCCCTCTGGCCTGCGCACCGCGATTACCTACGACGGAAATGGCAATATAAACCAGATCACCGAACCGGGAGGTCGATACATTCAGCTCTTGTACACGACGCTTTCCGGCCACGATTATATCGACCACATCACTGGGAGCGATGGACGCACTGTCCAGTACAGCTACACTACCGGTCTTGACGGCAACCCAGCGCTCACCAGCGTGACGTATTTCGGCGACAGCACGCTCAAAGCCACCTACATCTATCAAGCAGCGAACGTCGACCCGGCGAACAACTTTCCGCTTCTCGCCACCGCCGATGATCCCATGTACGAGGGGCCGATGAAGAAGATTCAGTATAGCTTCGCCACGGCAAACTCAGACTCCAGCATTCCTGTAGCTGCCGGGCAGTTAGCCAGCGAAAAGAGCGGCACCACCGGTGACGTTGTTTCCCAGTTGGTGGTCCCGGTCGCTACTCCTTCAGGCGGTAAACGCACGGAGATACGTGGCGATGGGAAGACGCGCGACTTCATTTACAGCAGCACCGGCTTTGTCACATCGGTGCAGGATTTCAACGGCATCGCGGCCATTCAGGGCTACGACACAAAAGGCTTTCTCAAGTCCTTCAAGGACCGTCGCGGCAACCAAACCGACCTGACGCGTGACTCTACCACAGGGAACATTTTGACCATGACCTTCCCCGCCACCCCAAACGACACGCCGGTCGGGACGCCGCGCGGCAAGGTCACCTACACTTGGGGATCAGCGACCTGTCCTGATCCGAACAACAAGGACCCGCGCTACCTCGACAGCGTTACCGACGAAGGAAACCACACCACGGTCTACCTGCGTGACGCGAACAAGCGGGTCACGCAGATCAGCTACCCTGATGGTGGAGTAGAGAAGTTTACTTACGACCCGACTTTCGGCACAGTCGCCACGCACCAGGTCAAGGCGGGCGGAACTGAAACATACTCCTACTACAATACGGCGAGTGGCGATCCGGCATACAAGAACGGGTTAGTAAAAGAGTATCGCGACGCGTATCATACGAGCGGCAACGCCAACCTGCGCTATCAGTACG
>JBBPYF010000041.1:0-42567 GCA_038200165.1 Chthoniobacterales bacterium
CAGCTACAATGGCGACGCCTACGGCTCGGTCATGTACCAGAACGAAAACCTGAGCGTGCGGGTGAGCGACGAGTTCATGCAGGCGGCGCTGGCGGGCGAGGAATGGTGGACGCGGCGGGTGCGTGATGGTTCACCGTGCGAGCGCAAGGATGCGCGGGCGCTGCTGCGCAAGATCGCGGAGGGGACCCATGTCTGCGGCGATCCGGGAATGCAGTTCGATTCCACCATTCACAAATGGCACACCTGCAAAGGCACCGGCCGGCAGAATTCCACTAATCCGTGCTCCGAGTATCTCTTCCTCGACAACACGGCCTGCAATCTGGCGTCGCTGAATTTAATGAAGTTCAAAGGTGCGGAGGGGCGCTTCGATGTGGAGCGATTCAAAGCGGCGGTGCGCGTGTTCATCACCGCGCAGGAAATCATTGTCGATAACGCGAGCTATCCGATCAAAGAGATCGCGGAGAACTCGCACATCTTCCGCACACTCGGGCTCGGCTACGCCAATCTCGGCTCGCTCATCATGAGCTATGGGTACGGCTATGACAGCGCGGAAGGGCGCGCGTTGTGCGGCGCCATCACCGCCATCATGACTGGCGAAGCCTACGCGGAGAGTGCGTTGATGGCGAAGGCGCTTGGGCCGTTTCCAGGGTATCGCGATGCGCGTTGCAGCGGGGTCGGTAAACCGGCGGCGGCGGATAACGTTGGGTCAATGCTGGAGGTAATCGAGCAGCATCGCGCGGCCGTCGAGAGCATCTCAGATGTGGAAGAGTTCGCCTATTTGAAGGAAGACGCGCAGCGCGCGTGGGATCGCGCCGCGGAGCTGGGCAAGCGCCACGGCTATCGCAACGCGCAGGTGACCGTACTCGCGCCCACCGGCACGATCAGTTTTCTCATGGATTGCGACACCACCGGAATCGAGCCAGACATCGCGCTGGTGAAATACAAATTGTTAGCCGGCGGCGGGATGTTGAAGATCGTGAACCAGACGGTGCGGCCGGCGCTGGAGCATCTCGGTTATTCGCCAGATGAGATTTGTAAGATCATCAACCACATCGATGCGTTTGATACGATTGAGGAGGTCGTCGATTCGGCAGGCGAGACGCCCGCCGGCCGCACAGCCGGGACGGCTGTGCTCCAGCCGGTCCGCTCCGGTTTGAAGCCGCAGCACTTACCGATCTTCGATTGCGCGTTTCGGCCGGCGAAGGGCGCGCGCAGCCTGCATTATATGGGGCACCTGCGCATGATGGCCGCGGCCCAGCCTTTCCTCAGCGGCGCGATTTCGAAGACGGTGAACATGCCCGAGAACGCCACGGTCGACGACATCATGAACACCTACGCGGAAGGGTGGCGGCTCGGGCTGAAAGCGATCGCCATTTACCGGGATGGCTCAAAGCGTTCCGCGCCATTGAACACAAGAAAGACGCGTGACATGGGCGCGGTGGATAGCGCGATGGACGCTACGGCCGAGCGCGAAGATTTGCAGAAACGTATTCTGGAATTGGAGGAAGAGATCGCGCAATTGCGTAGCCTGGTGGACCAGCCGGTGCGGCACCGGATGAGCGACACGCGCATGTCGCTCACGCACAAATTCGAAATCGCCGGCCACGAGGGTTATATCACCGTCGGCCTGTTCGAAGATGGCATGCCGGGCGAGCTTTTCATCACCATGGCCAAGGAAGGCAGCACTATCGGCGGTTTGATGGACACTGTTGGCACGCTCACTTCAATCGCGCTGCAATACGGCGTGCCGCTCGAGAGCCTGGTGAAGAAATTCGCCTACCAGCGGTTCGAGCCGAGCGGGTTCACCAAAAATCCCGACATTCGCAGCACCACCAGCATCACCGATTACGTCTTTCGCTGGCTCGGTTGCCAGTTCATCAAAGGCTACAAGGAAGCGACCTCGCCGCACCGCGGACAGCCCGATCTGCCGCTGAAGGAAATTCCTGACATGGAGAAGAGGTCGATCAATCGCCCGGTGCCGGAGCTGCCGCGCACGGCGGAGAGAGAGCTGATTGACGTCATCACCAACGACTCGCCGAGCGAAGGCAACCCGAAGCCGCGCAAGATCACGCACGCCGACCGGGTCAAAGAAGCGCTGGGCAACATGTTCATGGACATCGTCTGCTCGCATTGCGGGAGCGAGAAAGTGATCCGCGCCGGCGCCTGCGGCGTCTGCACCGAGTGCGGGACGAGCCAGGGATGTAGCTGAGGAGTTGTTGCAGAGCCCTGCCTCAAGTATCGTTGAGGCGTGATCACTGACCTGCGCGAGCTGATCGCGAAACGTCCGTTCGTGCCATTCACAATCCATACTGTGGACGGCGGCGGAATCCGCGTTCCCAATGTCGATCACATTGCAGTTCCTCCGGCGGGTGATCGCGTATTCGTTTCTTCGACAAAGGCGTCTACGATACGATACGGCCGCTGATGATTAGCCGGTTAACTGTTGATCAAGAGACTGCTGAAGCCTGATTGCTAAAAATCATTTCCGGCGGGCAGGCAGGCGTCGATCGGGGAGCGCTGGATGCGGCGCTGGAGCTTGGAATAGCGTGCGGCGGGTGGTGTCCAACCGGGCGGCTGGCGGAGGATGGAAAAATCCCCGAGCGGTATCCCGTTACGGTATTGCCTTCAGCGGAATACTCCACTCGCACGGCGCGTAATATCGCCGATGCCGATGGCACGCTGATTATCGCGAAAAGTGAGTTGAGCGGCGGGACGCGGGAGACACTGGAGCTTTGCCTCGGGCAGGCGAAGCCATGTCTCGTCATCGACACTGCTGCCATGGCCGTGAGTGCGGCTGTCGAATCGGCGCTGCGGTTCGTTGTTGATCATGCGATCACTGTCCTCAATGTCGCCGGACCCCGCGCCAGCGAATGGCCAGTCGGGCGTGATATTGCCCACCAAATCGTCGCTGCTGTTCTGCGCCGCCTCAGTGGACAGGCAGGCCGCCATGAATACAGTGCCTGACTCGCCGCGCGGCGAGCTTTGACCCATGGCACAGACCGAAGCGGAGATTCAGCGACAAAAGGAAATGCAGCAGGCCGAGGAGCTGCTCTTCAGCGGGCGGCAGGAGCTCGGATTCGCCAAGGGACTGTTCCTCGGGAACTTCGTCGCAGACTGGGTCATGCCGTATCCGCGGCTGCCCGCGGCGCAGGAAACGGAGCTGGCCAGTGCGCTCGCTGAAGTGCGCGAGATGCTCGACCGCGAGCTGGATTCCGACGCGATTGACGAGAACGCGGACATTCCGCCAAACCTCGTCCAGGGTCTCGCGCGGACCGGGGTTCTGGGAATGACGGCGCCGCGCGAATTCGGCGGGCGCGGTTTTTCGCAGCAACAATACTGCCGCGTCCTGGAGGAGATCGGGAGTCGCGATGCGTCGACTTCGGTTTTCGTCAATGCGCATCACTCCATCGGGATTCGCGCGCTGCTCCTTTTCGGGACGCCGGAGCAAAAAGCGCGCTGGTTGCCGCCGCTCGTCGCAGGCCAACAACTCGGCGCCTTTGCCCTCACGGAGCGCGAAGCCGGCTCGGACGCGGCCAACGTTCAAATGACGGCGACACCCGAGGGCGACGACTTCATTTTGAATGGCGAGAAGCGTTACATCACCAACGCTTCCATCGCGCAGGTGCTCACGGTTATGGCGCGTACCCCGGTGCCGGGCAACCCGGGCAAAGACGCGATCACGGCGTTCCTCGTCACGCCCGATATGCCAGGGTTCGAGATGCTCGAAGCGCGGATGCCGAAGCTGGGGATTCGCGGAACGGCGACGGGCCGTTTTCGACTAACGAATGTGCGCGTGCCGAAGGCGAACATTCTCGGGCCAATCGGCAAAGGCCTGCGCGTCGCGCTCACCGTGCTCGATTTTGGCCGCACCACCTTCGGCGCCTGCTGCACCGGCGCAGCCAAGCATTGCCTGCGCCTGGCGGTGGAGCACGCCAATTCGCGTCAGCAATTCAAAAAAACGCTCGGCAATTTCGATCTGGTGAAAAAGAAAATCGCCGGGATGGCGGCCGATGTTTACGCGATGGAGGCAATGACGATGGTGACGGCGTCGCTCATCGACCGCGGGCTCGAGGATTACATGATCGAGACGGCGATGCTGAAAGTGTTTACGACCGACCGGCTGTGGGAAGCGGTCAACCATGCTTTCCAGATCCACGGCGGCGCGGCCTACTTCAACGACAATCCGCTCGGCCGCATGTTGCGCGATGCGCGCATCAATCAGATCGGCGAGGGATCAAATGAAGTGCTGATCTCATTCGTCGCGCTCGTCGGCATGCGCGGTCCCGGAATGGAATTCAAAGAAATCTACGACACCATGATGTCGCTCTCGATCAATCGCGTGAGCAAAGCGTGGAGGGCGGGCAAGAACCGGCTCAACGCGACCGTGCGCGCCCCTTCGGTGCCGGTGCGCAGCGCGGAACTGCGCGGCTTCGCCGGCCAGCTTGCGCGCCTGATCTGGCGCTTCAATCTCGCGGTCAATCGCGCGCTCGTGGTTTACCGCGAGCCGGTGCTCGATATGCAACTTATCCAGGAGCGGGTCGCGGGAGCGGCCATGGAGTTATTTGCCTCCACCTGCACGCTGAGTCGCTGGGATGCGGAGTTACAATCAAGCAGCCGTAATGGCGAAGCCGGGCCGCGTGATTTTACGGCGCCGGAATACTTCATCCGCAAATCGGTTCGTCGCGCCAAAACTCTTCTGGCCGGCTTGAACGATAATGACGATCGCGAATTGATCGCAACGGCTAATGCCGCCCTGAGCGAAAGCGCCAGCGCGGCTGGCGCTTAGCGTCGGCGAAGCCGCCCTGGCCTAATTCTAGCTTTTTGTCGAAGGATGCGCTTCGACGAGCTGGAACTCAGTGCGCCCGCCGCGCTCGTTTTATCGAGATCGACAGCAGCAGACGCGGTACCAATCGCGCGCCGCAGCGCCACGGTGCTGAGGGTATATGGTTTTCCGATCGTTCTCGGAGCGATTCTCGTGGTCGGAACCTTACTTCGGATCCGGCTTCCAGCCGGCTTCAACGGCATCGGCTTTGATGAAAATTTGTATCGAACCTACGTGGGGATGCTGGACCGATGCGGAGTGCGCCATTACCCGGTCCTGATCAACAGCTTCATCTCACACCAGCTCGATCCCGGTCATTACGCGATTTTGCCTCCGACTCGTGTCTTTTACATCATCGGCGGATATGCTTATCACCACCTCTTCGGACTGGAACCACTGCGGGCGCTCCGCATGCTCTCATGCCAATTCAGTGTTCTAACTCTGTTCGTTTCAGCGCTGGCGGTGTGGCGAATGACGGGACAGCGCGCACTGACGATAGCAGTCACGGCACTCATGGCTTGCGCCGCGACGGAGATTCATCTCGCGCAGCACAGCCTGATTGACGGTGTCTTCGGATTCTGGGCGCTCCTCGTGGTGTGGTTGATGTGGGAGAACCTGAGACACCCCGGGAAATGGTCATGGTCCATCGCCCTCGGCAGCGCGTTGGCTGTGATGGTGGTGACGAAGGAAAATGCCTTTTTCGTTTTCGCTGTCCTGCTTCTGATGATGCTCGGCAATCACTGGCTCAAGTTCGGCACAGTGACGCGGCGGCTCATTCTTACCGTGTTCGTCGGCGCCCTCGCGGGATTTACGGTTGTGCTTATGGCGGCGGGCGGAATTGAGAATTTCACTCTCGTATTCAGCTTGCTCAAAGAAAAAGTTCCGACCCTTCCCTACACCATCCATACCGGGGGAGGACCGTGGCACCGTTACCTCGTCGATCTACTTTTGGTTAGCCCTGTTGTCGTCCTTTTGGCGACGGCGAACATCCTGCAGACAGTGGCCGATCGCACACCCGCCCATCGCTATCTCGCAACTTTTTCCTGCCTCACCTATGCAGTTCTAACCGTCTTCCCCGAGGGCATGAATCTGCGTTACATTCTAATGCTGGACATGCCGCTGCGCTTTTTCGCGACACAGCAGGTGTTCGCCTTCAGTCAGTATTTCGGCCGTCATAAGAACGTGCTGCTCGCCTGCACCGTGCTTGCGATTTGCGCCTATGACTTGCGTCAGCACCACATTCTTTTCGTGAAAGGGCAGTTGTACGAACTCGTAACCGAGGGCTTGGTGCGCACGCAGGGGATCATCAGATGAGATCGGCGCTTTCTCCTCTGGCGAAACCTTCCCGGCCGGGACCGATCCTGCGGGTCCTGCCGCCGCCGGGCGGTGAGCTACCGAAGAGCAATGGATTGCTGCAACAGCAGCTCGCTAAAACAGCTGCATTCTACGATGCCGCCGCGCCCGACCGGAACTGGTTCGGCCAGCAATACCTCAGACGCTTGGCCCGATACTATCGCGATTGGATCCCGGCCGACGCGAGCATCTGCGAAATCGGCTGCGGTGACGGCAGTTTACTGGCCTTGCTGCCGAACGCCGACGTCAGTGGAATCGACATCTCGGAACGGCAGGTGGCACGGGCAAGAACACGATTGCCGCACGGAAACTTTCAACAGGGCGCCGGGGAGACATTCCAGTTCGATCGCACCTTCGATTTCATCATCATTTCGGAAACGATCAACTGCGCAGCTGATGTGCAGCGCATCTTCGAAAACATCCGCCGATGTTCCCGCAGTGACACGCGACTGGTGCTGAATTTTTACAACACGATCTGGAAGCCGCTGCTCAATCTGGCCACTGCTCTTGGCTTCAAGGCTCCTCAGCCGGAATCGAATTGGCTCAGCCGAACAGACGTCAAAAATCTGCTGCAACTGGCGGATTGGGAAGTGGTGCGGAGCGAAACGCGCATCTTGATTCCGGCTCCGCTGTTCGGTCTGGACAAACTCCTCAACCGTTTTCTTGCGCCATTGCTCTCAAGCTTCGGGCTAACGACTTTGATGGTTTGCCGGCCGACCTTCCATATTATCCAGCGCGTGAAAACAATCAGCATTCTCATTCCGGCTCGGAACGAAGAGGGCAACATCGAGGCGGCGGTGGAACGGATCGGGAAGTTTGCCGGTAAAGGCGAACTCATTTTCGTGGAAGGCCATTCGACGGATGGTACTTGGGCGGAAATCCTGCGCATGCGGGCAAAATACCCGCAGCTCAATATCCGCGCATTTCAGCAGACTGGCCGGGGCAAAGGCAACGCCGTGCGCGAAGGATTTGCCCAGGCTTATGGCGACATCCTCATGATTCTCGATGCGGATCTCACTATGCCGCCAGAAGAGCTGGAGAAGTTTTACGACGCCCTCACTTCGGGGAAAGGCGATTTCGTCAACGGAGTGCGCCTCGTCTATCCCATGGAGGGGGAAGCGATGCAGTTCTGCAATATTATTGCGAACAAACTATTCAGCTACGCCTTCAGCTGGCTGCTCGGTCAGCCAGTGAAGGACACCCTTTGCGGGACCAAGGTGCTGCATCGCTCCGACTACAAAAAGATCGAGCACCACCGCAGCTTTTTCGGCGATTTTGATCCGTTCGGTGATTTCGATTTGCTTTTCGGTGCGAGCAAGCAACATCTCAAAATCGTGGACGTGCCGATTCGATATCGCGACCGGCAGTACGGATCGACAAACATCCGGCGTTGGCGGCACGGTCTGCTCTTACTGCGCATGGTCTTCTTCGCCGCGCGTAAAGTGAAGTTCGTCTGACGTGGAAGCGACCTGCTCGCTGGCGCAACACCAGGTCGAGATCGAACAGAACCGGCTGTCATGGGAACGGAAGCCGGTATTACGCAGGATTTACAAGCGGTTCCACCGCGACATTATGCGGCAGTGCCGTCACGACATGAACCTGGCAACGGTCGAGATTGGCTCCGGCCTGGGGCAAATCAAAACAGTTATTCCCGATTGCATAACCAGTGATGTGTTTTCCAATCCCTGGCTGGATCGGACGGAGAATGCTTACCGGCTTTCCTTCGCCGATGGTGCAGTTGCGAATCTGATCCTTTTCGATGTCTGGCATCACCTTCGTTATCCTGCTACGGCGCTCAAAGAGTTCCGGCGCGCGCTTGCGCCCGGCGGCCGGCTCATCATCTTCGATCCATGCATGAGTTTGCTTGGCCTGATTGTTTACGGTCTCTTTCATCATGAGCCGATTGCCTTGCGCGATCCCATCACGTGGTTCGCGCCTAAGAACTGGAACGAGTCCCAGGCCGATTACTATGCTGCGGCAGGTAATGCCTGGCGCATTTTTCATCGGGGAGAAGCTCAAGAACAGTTTCGCGGCTGGCGCTTACTAAAAGTGCAGCGCGAGGCTGCCCTTTCCTATGTTGCGTCCGGCGGTTTTCGCAGGTGCCAATTGTATCCTTCCGCGTTACTACCATTGCTGCGGTTTTTTGATAAGGCTCTAAATCGGTTGCCACTGCTATTTGCAACCAGATTACTCATAGTCCTGGAAAGAACTCGCGCCTCTTAGCGTTGCAGCGCAAGCCCCGCCCTGACCTGAGCGGGCAACCTATCGTAGTAGGGCGTATGAATGGCCTCGGGCAATTCGAACTGTCTAATTCGGCCGCTGGCATCGCGCCGAGTGATAAGAGTTGGGCGGAAGTAGGGCGTCGATGGCAAAGGTCCGTCCCAAATACGTTCATCTTCCCCGGCCACTAGAATGCGCGTGCCCTGCTCTGTTCGCTGGACCGAGGCGACGCCTTTTTCAAGATCCGGTAAGTCGCGGAAGTGAAACTGGGTCAATTCGCCTACGGCCAGGAGAGGAAGGAGTACAGCGCCGCCCACCAGAACACGATTGATGTCCTGTTTAAGAAGAGAGCTGCTTCCGAACGCTGATATAAGACAAGAGAACCCGAATAAATAAGCACAACCGTAACGCAGGTCGGGCACGGTTATGAACCAGTAACCTATTCCAAGACAAAGCATCGCCCCTGCAGGCCAAAACCTCGCCACGTCATAGGAACGACGGCCGAGCCCACGGGCGAGCAAGAGCAAAGTAGAGCCGAAGATACCGTAGCCGGCAATCATGTAAGAGACATACGTGCCTTCCAGATGCTTTAACCACATGGAAATCCATGCGGAGCTAGCTAAGACGATTTCAGGCGACACTCCGGGCCAGCGTGCCCACGCCTTTAAGGTATCGACGAGTTGATTTGTCATCCCTATGGGCAAATGCCATGGCAGGAACGCGAGAGCAGTCGCCGGTACTGGAAATATCAAGTAGCCTGACAAGCAGACACTTCTCGCCACCCACAACAGGAACAAACATCCAATAGTTCCTACCGTAATGAGACCCGACCTAAGGCTGATAACATACCGCTTTCGGCAGAGACAATATATTCCAAAGACAGTGAGAAATAGAAACAACGGGACAGCGCTTACTTTTATAGTGACGGCGAAAGCGGAAAGCACGATAGCATGAGAAAAGTCAGCTAAGTTGTTTTCGGCACAGAATCGCAAGAGGAAGTAAACGCAGACAAGAGTGGTGCAGTAAATTGGCGCGTCAGTAGATAACGATGGGAGGACGACGAAATGCGAGTTAGTCGTTACAAGCCAGGACCAGAAACAACCGCACGTCGCGAGGAAGAGCTCTGGAACGTTTTGTTTACCAGTGGGCCAATTGATCGCATCCCAGACAGCCCAGCCGAACCCAAACAAGAGCAAACACGTGACAGGGTAGCATGGCTTGTTTACCAGGGCGGGAAAATCGACAACCGCAGCAATAGGTGTCCACAACGAGTTAAACGCGAGTCGTTCATGTAAATTGGCAAGTCCGCGAACTATCGGGAGGCTGGTGCACCACCTGACGGACTGGATATGGTACAGTCCAGTATCGAAATGTCTTAGCGGTCGCGAGGCAAACAAGCAGACAAGCGCGGCGACAAACAGCCCCCCGAGAAGTGACCGCGAAGATAAGATTTTGCTCAGCTTTTTGCGATGATAGATCAGGAGAACATATCCGGTTACCAGTATTGCTGCCGAAACCGATTCTCCCAAGGCGACAAAAAAATGCAGGGTGGTCGCGGCAATAGCCAGCGGGACAAAGCTAAAGATGATCAGAATGCCGGGGCAGTAACCCTCTGCAGTGTCCGCCTCTCCCGGGAGAGCAACGAGCGCGCGCCAGGTTACGCCAAAGCCCAACAGCGCCGGAGCCCAGAGAATTAAAAGCAGCAGGTTGAACAACATGGCAGGCGACCTTGAGCACGTTTACCGCTGCTTATCGCGATGATCTGATATTGCGCGCCCAAGGATAACTAACTGAATGCCGGCTTAATCCGTGTAATAGTTGCATATCTGTCGGACTGAGCAGTCGCATTCATCAAACTCATCTGAACTTAAGAATGCTGCTAAAGAAGCTGGAAAGAACAGTTTGAAACCCGAGCACAACAGCTTTGCCGTAACCTTTCCCGCAACGCGAATCACGGTGGCGCCGAATTCTGCGGCAATGCGCTCTGAGCCATCCGTGCTGCCATTATCTGCTACGATCACCTGGCCCGCTATTTTAGCTCTGCCAAGAGCCGCAACGGCTCTTTCCACGCACACTCCGATGGTAGCTGCTTCATTAAGGCAGGGAATGACGAGAGACACGTCGATGGATCCTGGCCGACTCGATTTCGATGACCGAGCGTGGGACGAATATGAAAGATGGTTCGCCGGGCCGGAGAGCGCAGGGTGGCGTTGCTCAGTTGAGAGACTCATGTTTCGGCTCGGCAGAGCGATTAAATCGAGCAGCATGGGTGCCACAGCGGCACTCCGCTCTCCTATTGAGCTTGTTCGATTTGGCTCCGCAGGGCCAGAAACTCCGGCTCGTTTCCCCGCAAAGTAATAGCTCGCTGGATTTCGAGGGCGGAGTTTCTCTTGTCGCCGATCGCGAGGAGCGCTTTGGCGAGAAGGTAATGTGTTTTGGCATTGCCCGATTGCTGCGTGCAAGCGAGACGGAAGAATGTCGCGGCCGCGGCTGGTTGATTTTCGTCCTCAGCGATAATGCCGAGGTTGGTCAGAGCTCGATCGTTGCCGGGGTCAAGCTCAAGTGTGGTGAGATAGAATGCGCGTGCCGCGGCGCGATCACCCTGTGCGAAGCGCAGATTACCCAAAGCAAAGTTCGTCTCCGCATTTGTCGGCACATAAGAATGGGCCTGTTGAAGTTTTGTTTCAGCCAGCCTGAGATTTCCCGATTCCAAAGCTTGCCGGCCGGAATTGTAAGCGTCGAGCGCCCAAAGCGATGGATCACGTTGCGGCGAGGAGACAAACATGACGCTAACGAGAAGTAGTGCGGCATAACTCAAGACAGGGCGCAATCTAAGCGCGCTCAAGTTTTGCCAGAACAGAACAAGACCGAAGGCGGCGAAGAGAAGCAGGCCGGGGACAACGGGAAGGCGATAACGTTCGGTGGTGAAGACCGGGAGCAAAGCCAGAGCGTGAAGCACGAGAGCCGCCGTGATCCAGCGCGAAAGCGGCTCGATTTTCCAGGCCAGGAGGAGACCCGGCAGCGCGAACGTGGCAACCAAACCGAAATAAAGACCAGGAAAAGTGACGCCTTCCTCGCGCAAGCCGGTGATGACGCTCAGATCGTCATACTGGAAAGCGTTGCAGAAATTGCGGCACTTGAGCGCGAGTAGCTTCAGCCAGGCGACAGGATGATGAACGATATAATCGCGCGCTTGAGCGGACCAATAACGAGATACTTCGCCGCGTCTAAGCGAGTGGCCGGCGGCGTTTTCCGCGGCGTCGATGGAATCCTGTAACATCGCGGCCTGGCCAGCGCGCAGGCCGGGCGGAAAGCGCGGATAGCCGTTGGCGGTGGGATTGTTGCCGATCCAGAAGTTGATCCCGCTGTGAGCGGAGAGGACGACGGGATCGTGCGCGATGAAGTAATTGTGCATCCAGCATGGCGACGTGCCCGCAATGATACCGGCAGCGAGGAGCCCAAGAGAGGCCAGGCGCGCAGGACGCGCACTTCTCCAGATTGCGCCGGCGACAAGCGGCAACAGGAAGAGGATGGTGGCAACCGCAGTCGCCGTCATGCCGATAACGAGGCCAAATAAAAACGCCGCCGTTTTTCCCGGCGCGTCTGAACGGCGCACGATTTCCCAAACCACGAACCAGAACACGAAAACCACCCAGGCGGTCGGCATGAGAATGGCGGCGTATGTTTGCGCGGGAACAAAGAACGCCCAGCCCAGCGCGGCGAGCAGGCCGATCGCGTGAGCAAAACGCAACCTGCCGCCGAACACGCGCACGCCGATCTTGTAGATGAGCACAGCGGTGCCCGCGTCCAGTGCAGCTTGAATGAAGGCTGGCACGAAGGGATTAAAGCCGATGCATTTGTAGAAGAAGGCAAGTAGCCACGCGTATCCAGGGAGGCCGTAGAACGCGAGGCCATCAGCGAAGTGGCCGGCGAGAATGTGTCGAGCCCATTTGCTGTAGAAGTGCATGTCGCCGCGCGTGGGCAGCAGAAACGGCGAGGCGGTCAGCCGGGCGAGGACAATCAGGCGAAGGAGCAGGACGCCGGCGAAGATGTAAACGGGCGTCGAGAGCTGAATTGGGGCTCGGATTTTGGACGTGTTCACGCGGCAGGCGGCGGCATCAGTTCGTGCAAGAGCCAGAATCGCGCCGTTTTGCGGATGGGGGCGAGGCGCTAATCCCGCACGCTCTGGAAATTCTAAAAACGGCAGGCCGTGGCATCACGAGTGCTTTTAAAGGGTCCAATCCGCGGCGAGTGCCCCGGAGCGCAATAAAACAAAATAATTAGAGAAACAGAAAGCAAAGCATGTTGAACAAACTCAATAACCGCCGCGGGGGCTTCACCCTCGTGGAAATCATGATCGTCGTCGCGATCATCGCGCTTCTGGCCGCGATCGCGGTGCCCGGATTCCTCCGCGCCCGTAAACGTTCCCAAGCCAGCCGTATCCTCAATGATCTGCGCATGATCGACGCCGCGGTGGATCAATACGCGATCGAGACTAACCGCACCACCAACGCCCCCGTTGCCACTGCTGATTGGACGAACTACCTGAAAAAGGGGTCCTCCCTCTACAACAGCGGCAAAAGCGTTCTCGGCAGCTCCTATGGGGCGCAGACAGTCGATGTCGTCCCGCAGGTGCCGGCCTCAGACCTGGCCGCATTGTCTGACGTAGCCGCGACTGGCTTCTGGTCACCCTACGGCCCGTAAGGAATCAGACGATTCATTCGCCTGTCATCGCCGTTGCGGTGGCAGGGAATGAGTCGTGAGCTTTCTCGCGCCGGTCAATTTCTGTGGGATTAAAAGAATGGGCGTCGTCTCCTTAAACCGGGACGACGCTCATTCGCTTTTGCCGGCCGCAGACTTTTTCCGCCGGCAGCCTTCGAGCGGTATACTGTTCCGCGCCCGTTGGCACGTCCCGGCTTTGCTGGCCAAACCGTGGCTGCGTTACCTTCTTCTCGCCGCGATGGGATTCGGCGTCCACATCCCGGCGTTGCAAGGGCAGTTCCTCTGGGACGATGCTTTCCTTGCACGGGACAACCCTTTCATCAAGAGCCCGCTGCTCGCGCTGGAAGCGTTCCGCCATCATCTCTTCCTCGATTCGTTCTCGGCGCATTACCGCCCGGTGCAGAATCTCTCATTCATGCTGGATTACTATTTTTGGAACTGGGAATCGGCCGGGTTTCATCTGACCAATATCCTGCTGCACGTCGCCGGCGGATTATTGCTTTGCCGCTTGCTCAGCGTTCTGTTCCAGCCGGACCGCGGGCTTTGGCCCCGCCATGGGCAAAGGGCCATTTCTCCTGAGTGGGCTGCGTTTGTCATCGCCGCGCTGTGGGTTGTTCACCCGGTTCATTCCGCCGCAGTCGATTACATTTCGGGTCGCGCTGACAGCCTCGCCTTCGTCTTCGCCGCCGGTGGTTGGCTTCTCTATTTGCGCGCGGGAGAAAACCGATCCCGCTGGTCGCGATGGAGCTGTTACATTCTGGCTGCGGTTTCCGCTTTGCTCGCGCTCTGCGCACGAGAGATCGCCTGCATTTGGCTGCTGCTGTTTCTTCTTCACACGGTTGTTTGCGCCAAAGCGATTTCGGGTCGCAGGAAAATTGTCATCCTCACTTGCTGCCTGCTCATCGTGCTGGCATACGCCGGATTGCGCCAGCTCCCCCATGCCCGCCGTGTCACCATTCCGGCCGACAACTGGTCGGCGGCGGTGCGAGCGACGCTCATGCTGCGCGCACTTGGCGATTACACACGGCTTTTACTCTGGCCAGACCACCTGCACATGGAGCGCAGCGTTTTTGATCCCGAGGCCTACCGCAACCACGCGAGCTGGCGCAACGGCGCGGCTACGGAATATCTCTCCATTTTCGGGTTCGCCGCTGCGGCCGCTCTCGCCATCGGCTGTGCCCGCCGAGGCGACGGCCTTCGATTGCGAATCGCAGGCGCCCTTTGGTTCGTCGCCGGTTACCTGCCGGTCTCGAATATCGTGCAGCTGAACGCGACCGTGGCCGAGCACTGGCTCTATTTGCCGAGCATCGGAGCGTTGATCTTTCTGCTCGGTTGCGCGCTCGATCTGCCCGCCCGCGCAGAACACTGGCTCGGGCCGATCGCCGCCATCGCCGTTCTCAGTCTCGGTGTGCGCAGCGCCATCCGCAGTAGCGATTGGATCGACGACGAAACGTTCTTCACCCGCACAGCTGCGGCGGGCGGAATGAGTGGTCGGGTGATGGTCAATCTGGCGCAATGTTATGCATCGCGCGGCCTCTACTCGAAGGCGGAACAGATTTGCCGGCACGTGCTGGAGCGAGACCCGCATTACAGTATCGCCCGCAACAATCTGGGATTCGTTCTTTCCCGCGAAGGCAGGAAAGCGGAAGCCGAAGTGGTGTTCGCCGCAGCGGCGAAAGAAGCCGCCGCCGATGCAAAATTGTACCCGCGCACCTGGATCGCCGCGCGCAATTACGCCCAGCTTCGCCACAGCGCCGGCGACGACGCCGGAGCCATCGCCGCGCTCGACCGTGCGCGTGCCGATTATCCTGACACGTGGGAACTGATCAGTCTCGAGTGCGAGCTATTGCGCGAGACCCACCAAGGCGCGGCGGCGCTCCGGATCGTGCAGGATTTCGCGCAGCGCAATTGGTGGCACCATGCCGCGCGCCTGGCCGAGGGCCGGCTTTACGCGGTGGAAAACGATGTCGTGCACGCCGAGAAAGCGTTGCGGCTGGCGGCCATGCTCGACGTCCACGATACCGACGCACTCAATTTGCTCGCCCAAATCTACGCCCGGAAAGGCAGGCTCGAGCTCGCCCGCGAAACACAGCGCCGCGCGGTGGCGCGTCAACCGGATCAACCGACCCAGTACGTGATGCTGGCGGCATTATTGGAAAAAATGGGACGTAGTGAAGAAGCTGACGCCGCCCTGGCCAAGGTATCGCGCTTGCGTGACATGGCGACCACGCAGCCGCCTTCCACGCTACTCGCAAATTGAACTTCGCGCTGGTGCTGGCATTCTTGCCGCGCCATGGCGGTTCGCATTTTGCGCGATAAGCAGATCAAGCTCGACGTGCTTCGCGGCAAAACCTGCGGCGTCATCGGCTTTGGCGCGCAAGGCCACGCTCACGCTCTCAACTTGCGTGACAGCGGGTTCGATGTGCTCGTCGGGTTGCATCGCGGCAGCGGGTCACGTCGGCGGGCGCGCGCGCAAGGCCTGCGCGTTCTGGATACATCCGCCGCCGTGCGCCGCAGCGACATCATTTTTCTGGCGCTGCCGGACACAGCCATGCCGCAGATTTTTGTGCAACAGATCGCGCCCTGTCTTCGCCGCGGCCAGGCGCTGCTTTTCGCGCACGGCTTCAGTATTGTTTACAAAACCGTCACGCCGCCGCGCGAGGTCGATGTCATCATGGTCGCGCCGAAAGGTCTCGGGCCGATGGTGCGCCGCGAATACGAAAACGATCGCGGTGTGCCCGCCTTGGTCGCGGTGGCGCAGAACTTCACTGGCCGCGCCCGTGCCACTGCCCTGGCTTGGGCGAAAGCGATTGGTTGCGCGCGTGCCGGCATCATCGAGACCACCTTCCGCGAAGAAACTGAGACGGACATGTTTGGCGAACAGGCGGTGCTGTGCGGTGGCACCACGGCATTGATTCGGCACGGATTCGAGACGCTCGTTCGCGCGGGCTACGCACCAGAGCTGGCTTATTTCGAATGCCTGCACGAATTAAAATTCATCGTCGATCTGATCCACGAGGCTGGCATCGCCGGGATGCGCGATTTGATATCCGACACAGCGAAGTGGGGCGACCTCACCGTCGGTCCGAAAATCATCAATGAGCACGCCGCAAAGAATATGACAGCGGCACTGGCTGATATTCGTTCCGGGAAGTTTGCCCGGCAGTTCATCCGCGAAATGAAGAGCGGAGCTAAACGTTACCGCGCCTTGCTCGCAGCGGGACGGCGCCATCCGATTGAGCAAACAGGTCGCAGGCTGCGCGCGCTAATGGACTGGCGCACATCATAAGTTCTGCCCGAAAGCTTTCGGAGCCGGCAGCTACAACCGTTGCAGCCCTGCCGGCGCTCGCGCACCGTTAGTTGCCAGGACGATTCGTGATGATCTGAATCGGAATCGCAGTCGTGACAATCGGCCCGGCCACGCGCTCGATCGGCTGAGGAATGGCTGAGGCCGAGGTGATCACGTAGATTTGCTTTTTCGCGATCGGTCGCGCCATGGTCGTTGGCGCTTTCGTTTTAACTACGACGTTCTTATCAGCGTCAGCGCCGAAGGCCGATGCGCAAAACGCCAGCGCCACCAGCGCGCTGCCGAATCGTTCAATGCAACCGGCCAGGCGCGGCACCCTGGACAGTGTGTTCATGACGAAAGTATGCAACTGGCAAGCGTTTCCTGCAATCCCAAATCGATCCGATTATCACTATTCACTAATCACGGTTCACACTCCGCTCTCTCGCCTCATTCCTGCCACAGAAAATGCTCCAGCCGCAGTTGACTCAGCCGCGTTTTGGCTTCTTCGCTGCGGGGACCGTTAGCCGCCACGAGTTTTTCGTAGATGGCCGCGGCTGAATCCCACTTCTCTTCCTCCTCGAGAAGCCGCGCCGCACTGAAGCCAGCCTTGTAGTACCAGAAAAACTCCGGCGGCTTGTCCGGCAGAGGATTGAATTCCAGGATGCGATAAAACGTCGTGAGCGCACCCGCCCGGTCCGCTTTCTTTTCCAGACAAAGTCCTTTCTTGAACAAGGCCTGGTTCTGCCACTGCGGTTCGTTTGCGCTCTCGCTCGCGAGCTGATCGTAGAGTGACACGGCGCGGTCGAGGCTGCTCGCATCGGCCGCTGCCTGCTCGAAAGAAATGTCTGCTTTGCCGCACAAAGCTTCTTTCTTCTCTCCTGCACCGGCATCACTGTTGAGGACTTCATCATACAGCACCCGCGCGTCCTCGGGCTTGCCCAATCGCCGCTCGATTGCCGCCTGTTCGTTGCGCGCGGCCCAGCGCAATTCGCCATTTAATTTCACCACCTGCGTCAGCAGCTCCAACGCCCGCTCGAGCGAATGGCTCCCCATTCCCGCCGCCGCTGATTGCGCCGCGAGAAACAATGTCTTGTCCGTCAACGGCGATGTGGGATTCTCCTTCGCCAGCACCTCGAACTGCGTTTGCGCACTGGCAAAATCCTGCCGGCGAAAGTGTGTCTCCGCCAATTTCATTCGGACTTCCGGCGCGAGCGGCGACTGCGGATAGTCGCGGAGAAATTCGTTCGCGCGCGAGATCACCGCATCGCTTTCCGCGCCGCGCGCATCGGCCAGCCACACCGCGAGGTAGGCGGCGCGTTCCATCACCGTCTCCGCAGGATGCCCGGCGCGCGCCGCCGCCAAATGTTTTTCAGCTTCATCCAAATGGGGTGGCGCGGAGTGGAAGGCCAACTCAGCCAGGGCCAGTTCCGCTTCAGCGCCGCGGCTATTGCTGGGGAATTTCCTCAGGAATTCCTGCAACAATACGGTTGCGTTTCTCTCGCCGCGTCCTGCCGCCGCCAATGCCTGCTCCAGCGCCAGATCTGCTTCCGCCTCGCTGTCTTTGCGCGCGTGCAGTTCGCGCGCTGCCTCCTGCACTTTCGCCTCATCTTTCACCTCCAGCCAGCCGAGCGATGCATTGAGCACCGCCGCATCCCTCAGCCGCGGCGCCGTCACCCGGCCGAATCGCGCCGCCGACTCCGCAAATTTACGCGCCCCAAACAAAGCGCGGCCAGATTCGAAATCGATCTCCGCCCGCACGTCCGCCGTCGGTTCCGTTTTCTCCGCTGTGGCGAGAATATCGAGCGCTTGGGAAAACCTTCCGGCGTCGATTTCCAGGCGCGCGTATTGCAACAGCGCTGGCGCCAGCGCGGCCGAAAGGCCCGGGCTCGTCCGCAACGCCTCGAACTGCCGCAACGCTTCCTCGTGCCGGCCCGCCCGCCAGTCGCTCTGCGCCAGATACCAGCGAGCAAATCCGCGCCGCGGCTGCGCCGGATCGCGCGCCCACTTTTCCAGCTCGTTGCGCGGCGGCTTGCGCTCTGCCCGGTAAAGCTGATCGAGCTTTGCGAACACCTGCCCGAGTGCCGCGTCGTTTACGTGCAGATCAATAAAATCCTCCAGATAATCGTCACCCAGTTCCGGCGTGTTCGTCTGCAAATGCGCATCCGCCATGGCGAACAAGGCCGCCACCACGGTATCGTGCGAGGCGTCTTCGGGTTTCTTCACCAGCGAATCAAGAAGCCCGATCGCTTTCCCGGGTCGTCGGCTCGACAATTCCACCCGCGCGCGCAGAAAACGCTTCTGACGTTTATCCGCCGTTGCTTTCGGCTGCGTGCCGTCCAGCACGCGCTTGGCCGAAACAGGATCGGCTTTGCCAATAAAAAGCTCCGCCTCGTGTAAGCGTGCCGCTACCCGAGAACGCGCGTCGCTTTCGACAGCGGCGTAGCTGCGGATGGCATCATCATTGCGTCCCAGGGCGCGCAGCATTTCGGCCACGCCAAACGCCGCCTGCGCGCGTTGCCAAGCGCCTGCCTCGCTTGCGACGGCTTCATACAACGGCAGCGCTTCACCATAACGATGCAATCGCGCCAGCGCCTGCGCCCGCACAAATGTCGCCGCATCGCGCAGCGCCGGTTCATCGAGCACGCGCAACGCTTCGCTCGGCCGGTCTGCCGCGACCAGCGCCTCCGCCCATTTCTTCTTCGCCGTCACCGCATCGGCGCCGCTGAGTTGCGAGGCTAACTTCTGCAAACGCGCCGCCGCCACCTCCGGCACGCCTTCATCCATCGGCCGCACCGCTTCCGCGATCGCACTCTTGGCGTCTGCCAGCATCGAAGGCGTCGTTGCGGCAGACAGTGCGAGTGCGCACCAGACCATTTTCGCCTTCATCGCAGCAATGGTCGCAAAAACTCGCCGGTGTAACTTCCCGGCAGCTCCCCAATCTGTTCCGGCGCGCCCACTCCCATGATCTCGCCCCCGCGTTCGCCTCCCTCGGGACCCAGATCAATGATCCAATCGGCACATTTAATGATTTCCAAATTGTGCTCGATCACCACCAGCGTGTTGCCCGCGGCACGCAATTTCATCAGCACACGCAGCAGATTCTCGATGTCGGCGAAATGCAAACCGGTCGTCGGTTCATCCAGGATATAGAACGTTCGGCCGGTGGCTTTCTTCGCCAGTTCGGTCGCCAGTTTCACCCGCTGCGCTTCGCCGCCACTAAGCGTGGTGCCCGCCTGCCCGAGCTGTAAATAGCCGAGGCCCACGTCGAGAAGCGCATTCAGTTTATCCGAAACGCTCGGCACATTGCGGAAAAATCGCGCCGCTTCATCCACCGTCGTGTCGAGCACGTCGGCGATGTTCTTGCCTTTGTAAGTGATCTCGAGTGTCTCGCGATTGTAACGCCGGCCGTGACACACTTCGCACTCGACATACACGTCCGGCAGAAAATGCATTTCCACTTTAATGAGTCCGCCGCCTTCGCAATTTTCGCAGCGTCCGCCTTTGACGTTGAAAGAGAATCGGCCGGCATCATACCCGCGCACACGTGCTGCCGGAAGTTGCGCGAAGAGCTCGCGAATCGGCGTGAACGCGCCCGTGTAGGTAATTGGGTTCGAGCGCGGCGTGCGCCCGATCGCGCTCTGATCGATGACGATGGCTTTGTCGATCTGCTCGACTCCACGCAGCGCGCGGAAACCGCCAGGTTTCTCCTTCGACTTGTAAAAATGGCGGAACAATGCGCGTCTCAGAATGTCATCGACCAACGTCGATTTGCCGCTCCCCGAGACGCCGGTCACGCAGGTAAAACACCCGAGCGGAAATGATGCGGTAACGTTCTTCAGATTGTTCTCGCTCGCTCCGACGATCGTCAGCCAGCCCGAGGCTTTGTCCGTGTCCGGCTGCACGCGATGACGCGGCACCGCGATTTTTGCCCGACCCGAAAGATAATCCGCCGTCTGCGAATTTTTCGCGGATAAAACCTCGTCGATTGCTCCCTGCGCCACGATCTCGCCACCGCGTGGTCCCGCGCCGGGGCCGAGATCGATAATGTGATCGGCCGCCCGAATCGTCTCCTCATCATGCTCGACGATGATGACGGAATTGCCGAGATCGCGCAGCCGTTTGAGCGTGCCGAGCAGCCGCGCATTATCGCGCTGATGCAGCCCGATGCTCGGCTCATCGAGCACGTAAAGCACGCCAGCCAATCCTGAGCCGATTTGCGTCGCCAGCCGGATGCGTTGCGCTTCGCCTCCGCTCAATGTGCCGCTCTCGCGATCAAGCGTGAGATAACCGAGGCCAACCTCGAGGAGAAACTTCAGGCGCGATTCGATTTCGCGCACGACCTCACTCGCAATCTCCCTTTGCTGATCCGTGAGCGCGATGTGGGAAATGAACTCCGCCGCCGCTTCGATGGTCAGCGCGGTGAACTGATGAATGT
Source organism: Chthoniobacterales bacterium (assembly GCA_038200165.1). Lineage (GTDB taxonomy): Bacteria > Verrucomicrobiota > Verrucomicrobiia > Chthoniobacterales > UBA10450 > AV69. The sequence goes on from JBBPYF010000041.1 coordinate 20,842, forward strand.
TCAGCTCACGTAACTCGTCATCCCGAGCGCACTCGAGGGATCCCGATGCGCCACTTCGAACGTAACTTCCACGAGCTCCCTCGGCTTCGCTCGGGATGACAGATGAAGCGGCGATCGTCACCGCCAGAATCTCTGGGCGCAGTCGCGCGCCGCCACACACCTTGCACGGCACACGCGTCATGAATGAGCGAATGCGATTGCGCGTGAACTCGCTCTCGGTCTGCTCATACAGCCGCTGCATCTGTGGGACCAACCCTTCGAATGGTTTCGCCACCGTTTCGCGTTCGCCGTTCGCGCCAAACTTCATCTCGATCGGCGCGTCGCCCGTGCCGAAATAAAGCGCGGTTTTGAAATCGTCCGGCAGCTCGGCAAACGGCGCCTCCTCACTGACGCCGAAATGTTTCACCAGTGCGCTTTGAAGCTTTTTGTAATACGCCTGCATCCGCTTCGGCCCGCGCCGCCACGGAATGATCGCGCCTTGCGCGAGCGATTTCTCCGGCTCGGAAATCATCAGCTCGGGATCGACTACCAACTGCGTCCCGAGCCCATGACAGGCCGGGCAGGCGCCGAAGTGGCTGTTGAACGAAAAATGTTTCGGCGTCAGCTCACCCAGCGTGAAGCCGCTCTCGGCATCGCCGAAGTCAGTGGAATAACGTTGCGGCTCCCAATGCGGTTGCTCTAAATCGAGCGTTTCTGCTGCCAATCGAGACGCGGAATCACTCGTCGACCCCTCCCCAGGCGCTACGCGTCCTCCTCTCCCCGGGGGAGAGGATTGGGGTGAGGGCGATCCGCTGGGTCTCTGTCGCAACACTATAACGCGATTGCCGCCCCACTTCAGCGCCGTGTCCACTGAATCAGCCAGCCGCACCCGCACACCATCGCGAACCACCAGCCGATCGACCACGGCTTCGATTGTGTGCTTCTCGCTTTTGCTCAGCCGAATCGGCTCCGGCCGGCCCAGCTCGATAATCTGTCCATCCATCCGCGCCCGGACAAAACCTTCGCGCCGCAGTTTCTCGAGCACGTCGCGGAATTCGCCGCGCTCATTCTCCACCAGCGGCGCGAGCACGATGATCTTCGTCTCGGCCGGATAGCGCAAAATCTCATCGACGATCTGCTGCGGCGTCTGCCGAACCAGCGGTCGCCCGCTCACCGGATCGTGCGGCTGCCCCACTGACGAAAACAGCACCCGCAGATAATCGTAAATCTCTGTGGTGGTCGCGATGGTCGAGCGCGGATTGGCTCCTGCACTGCGCTGCTCGATTGCAATCGCCGGCGAAAGCCCTTCGATGAAATCGACGTCCGGCTTTTCCATTTTGTCGAGGAATTGCCGCGCATAAGCCGACAAGCTCTCGACGTAGCGCCGTTGCCCTTCGGCATACAGCGTATCGAAGGCGAGGGACGATTTCCCCGACCCACTCAGCCCCGTGATCACCACCAGTTTCTCACGCGGAATCTCAACATTGAGATTCTTTAGATTGTGCTGGCGCGCACCGCTGATTTTGATAACCTGCGCAGGCATTCCCCGGACGACGGATGTAGAACCTATCAGTCAAGCACAAGGCTTGCTTTTCTCTACTTAAATCGGAACGCCATGACTGACGACGCCAGCATCTCCCGCAGCGAAATTGCGCAGCTGCAATCCAAATTCAGCGAAGTAAAGCATTCCATCAATAACGCGCTCGCCGTCATGATGGCGCTCTCGGAGATGTCGCAGCGTCGCCCGGATTACGCCGAGAAACTAGCTACCACCGTCCTGACCAAAGCGCCGCAGATCGTCTCCAGCCTGCAGGAATTCACCCAGGCTCTGGCCGATAAAGCCGGCCCGAAGCCAGAAAGCTTGCCTGCGCCTGTTTCATAGCCGCGCGTGGTAGCCGTGCGATCCGGTGACGCCAGCTCCGGGTAGCGCACGCGTCCCGCGTGTTGCTTTCGCCGTCCCCGGTGAAACGGACTTCCTTAGCGTGCCGCCTCGTCTGCGTACTGCACGCCAGTGAAAGTGCGCAAACGCGAGGACGCTTTTGCCAGCACGCGAGACGCGTGCGCGCCCAGACAAATCGGCGCGAACGTGCAATCACCTAAAGTCATGTCGCTGCGACAAAAGCCTTGTTCGAACTCTCACGCTTGCCAACCGCCGTCCGGTAAGCTCGATATTGGAGGCGTGACCCCGGTCGCGGCCAAAAAAGTCCTCATCATCGAGGACGAACCGGACGTGGTGGAAATGCTGACCCGCGCGTTTGCTCGCGCCGGGGGGTTCAGCGTTACAACCGCCGCTGATGGCGCGAGCGGATTGCGCCGTGCGCGTGAGGAATCGCCGGCGCTCGTCATTCTTGACCTCATGTTGCCCAAATTGCCGGGACTCGAACTGTGCAAAATTCTTAAGACTGACTCGCTCACGCGCCACATTCCGGTGCTCATGCTCACGGCCAAAGCCGAAGAGGTGGATCGCATCGTCGGACTGGAGCTTGGCGCCGACGATTACGTCACGAAACCATTCTCGCCGCGCGAAGTCGTTCTGCGTGCCCGCGCCATTCTTCGCCGCGGCGAAGGGCCGGAGGAAACGCAATCGTTTACCGCTGGCCCCATCACCATCGATGGCCTCCGGCATCAAGTCTCCGTTAATGGCAAGGTCGTGCACCTCACGAGCCTCGAGTTCAAACTCCTGCGCACGCTGGTGCAACGCCGCGGTCGCGTCCAGGAGCGCGACCGGCTGCTCAGCGACGTCTGGGGTTACGAGGCTGCAATCGACACGCGCACAGTCGACACGCACGTGCGGCGACTGCGCGAGAAGCTCGGGAAAGCCGGCGACGCCATCGAGACAGTGCGCGGGTTCGGTTATCGGCTGCGCGAGAAATGAACTGGTGGTGGATCGCAGCTGCCGTCCCGCTACTGTGCACGGTGGTGCTGCTTTTCCGCCGGCAATGGATTACGCCATGGCAGCAGCTCGAGCAGCTCGTTCGCCAGATCACCCGGGGACAGCAGCCGCGCACATACCTCGTTAGCGCCAATCGTCACGCCTGGCGCATCGGTGTGGCATTGGAGGATTTGCTCACGCGCGAGCGCGCGCTCGAGCAGCAGCTGTCGCAAGCGACCAGCGAAAGCCGCGGCATTTTTGCCGCGCTCACAGACGCCATCATCGTCGTCGATGCCGAACAGCGCGTTCGGTTTTGCAATCCGGCTTTCGAACAGTTATTTGCCGGACGCGCGGTCGCACCGGGCGAGCGACTGCTGGAGCTCACGCGCGACGCGGATATCGCCGAGAATCTTCGCGCCGTATTCGATGAACAAACGGCGCGCACAGTCGAACTAACGCGCTCGGACAAGACATTCCATCTCGCCTCGGTGCCGATGAAAAACGAAACCGGGCAAATCACCGGCGCCATCGCGATTTTTCACGACATCTCGCAACTGAAACAAACCGACCAAATACGGCGCGATTTCGTGGCCAATGTTTCGCACGAATTGCGCACGCCCTTGTCGATTTTCCGCGGCAATCTCGAGATGCTGCTGGATGACGGGAACCTCAGCCGCGAAGAAGCGGACCACATTTTCACGACAATGAAGCGGCACTCCGACCGGCTTAACCGAGTGGTGGAGGATTTGCTCACGCTTGCCCGGTTGGAAGCGAACGAGGCGAGATTGCAGCTCGGGCCATTGGATCTGATCGCGTTTCTCCAGCATGTCGCCCGCGACTGGAACAAACGGCTCGCGCACAAATCTCTTCGGCTGAACCTTCAGGTGCAAGAGAATCTGCCGCCGGTTTCTGCGGACGAATTCCGGCTGGAGCAGGTCATGCATAACCTGCTCGATAACGCCGTCAACTACTCGCCCGAGCGCGGCCAGATCATCATCAGTGCTTCTGCGCGCGGCGAACAGATCGTGCTCGCAGTCGCAGATGAAGGTCCCGGCATTGCGCCAGCGGATCTGCCGCGCATTTTCGAACGCTTCTATCGCGCGGACAAAGCTCGCAGCCGCGCGCTCGGCAGCACCGGGTTGGGCTTATCCATCGTGAAACATATCGCGGAGTTGCACGGCGGCGAAGTTCGCGCCGAAAGCGAGTTGGACAAAGGCACAACCATCGAAGTTCAGCTCCCGATCGCTCGCTCATAGTTCACGCGATTGTAACCAAGCCGCCACGCGGCTGTAACAAAGCTCATTCAGTTTCTCGGCGTCGCTCCAGCGGCGCCTTAACCCACAACGGAGAACCAATGTTTAAACCCGCACTCTTTTTCATATTACCCCTCGCGCTCCTTCTCGTCATTCCAGCGCAGTCGCACGCCGCTGCTCCTGCCGATGCGTCAGAATCGCAGCGCCTGCAAAAGCTGGAAGACGCCGTGCGTCAATTGCAGCAGCGCAACGCCGAGCTGGAAACGGAATTGCGCGACCTGAAACAAAGGCGCGAGCCGTTCGCACCGATCATGGCGCAGCCGGAGCAAAAGGCAGTCGCCGGCAACGAGAACAAAGCTGTTTTCACCGCGCCGCCACCATCTCCTGTGGATGTGCATGCTGCCGGGCCGGAGATCAAACTGACCCTCGGCGGATTTGTTCAAGCCAACTATGAGACCGGCGACGTTTCGGCCTTTGAAGGTCGCTTCGGAGCGACTGCTTTGAAGGACCGCTTTCGTCTGCGCCGCGCGCGCATCAGTCTGACCGGCGATTTTGCCGAGCAGTTCGATTTCAAGATCGAGGGCGATTTCGAGCAGAGCGATGCCGCAATAACTGCGCTGAAAAGCGTCGATCTCGCCACCGGCAAAACGGCTACGGTTAGCAACTCCACCCGCACCGAGTTCTCCGGCACCGACATTTTCATCAACTGGCACGCCATCCCCGAGGCCAACATCAAAGTCGGCCAGTGGAAGGCGCCTTTCGGGTTGGAACAGCTCACACCCGACACGCAGCTTTACACCATCGAGCGCAGCCTTCCTACCGGCGCGCTAACACCTGAGCGACAGGTTGGCGTGATGATCTGGGGCAAGCCGCTGACCGATGTATTTGCTGATCAAAAGGATCTCGTCACTTACTACGCCGGCATCTTCAACGGCAACGGCCGCAATGTGAATACCAACGACAACAACGAATATATGTATGTCACGCGCCTTGAGCTACTCCCGTGGAAAGGCGAAGTGCTGGGCCAGGATTCCAGCTTTAAGCTCGGCGCCGACTATCTCTTCAGCCGCGACGAGACCGGCACGAACATCGCCCCTGCGCTCAACCTTAAAGTGAACACTGATGGCTCGCTTACGTTCTACAGTTTGCCTGGCCCGGATGAGCGGCACGCCTATAGCTTCGATGCGTCGCTCAAGATAGGTCCATTCGACTTAATCGGTGAGTATCTCGACGAAAAGGTGCGTTCACGCGATGGCGCGTTCACTGACTTCGAAGCCAATGGATGCTATGTGCTGGGCGGATACTTCATCGTGCCCAAGAAGCTTCAGGCTGTTGTTAAATGGGAGCATCTTAATCCGGGCCAGCTCGGCAACGATGGCATTGAATCAGTCACCGGCGGTCTCAACTACTATATCCACGGCGATAACGTGAAGGTGATGGCCGACTACGTGCACACCTGGTCAGATTTCCGCCAGGCGCATCCGCAGCTTGGCGACGATCAATTCAACGAAATCCTGCTGCGGATGCAGGTAATCTTTTAACTGGTCTTCTTTTTTATATGAAACTCTCTTTCCTTTCAGCCGCACTGTTTATAGTCACCGCCACTGGTGCTTCGGCGCAAATGACCATCAATGGCGCGGGCGCTACATTCCCCTATCCCATTTACTCCAAGTGGTTCGATGAGTACGCCAAGGTCGATCCTTCCGTCCGTTTTAACTACCAGTCGATTGGCTCGGGCGGCGGCCAGAAGCAAATCACGGCGCAGACAGTAGATTTCGGCGCGTCCGACGGGCCGATGAGTGATGATAACCTGGCCAAGGCGCCAGGAAAGCTATTGCACATTCCTACCGTCGCGGGCGCCGATGTTGTTGCCTATAACCTGCCGGGCAATCCTGCTTTGAAATTTGATGCCGATACCATTGCCGGAATCTTTTTGGGCAACATCAAGAAATGGAACGATCCCAAGATCGCGGCCACCAATCCCGGCGTGAAGCTGCCCGATGAGGAAATCATCGTGGTGCATCGCTCCGATGGCAGCGGCACTACTTACATATGGACCGACTACCTGAGCAAGGTTAGTTCGGAATGGAAACAGAAGGTTGGAACGAATACTTCGGTCAACTGGCCTACCGGAATTGGCGGCAAGGGCAACGAAGGCGTGGCTGGTCAGATTAAGCAGACGCAAGGCGCGCTTGGATATGTGGAATTGATTTATGCCATCCAGAACAAGATGCCGTATGCCGACGTAAAGAATGCGGAAGGTAATTTCGTGAAAGCGTCGTTGGAGTCGATCACGGCCGCAATGGCTACCGCGCAGATACCAGATGACTTCCGTTTTTCTATCACCAATGCACCCGGCAAAGATTCCTATCCGATAGCGGGCGCGACCTGGCTGCTGGTTTATGAGCAGCAGAAAGATCCGGCCAAAGGGAAGAAGCTGGTTGAGTTCTTGAAATGGGCTTTGACGAAGGGCGAAGACATAGCGAAGCAGCTCGATTACGCGCCGCTGCCTGACACGTTGCGTGATCGGGTTTTGAAACGCGTCGACGAGATCAAAATGTAACGGCGAGGGGAAGTAGATCGCGATGCCGATTGCCGTCAGCTCATCGATGCCCTTGGCGCAGCGCACGTCCGCGGCGGCGCACATGAAGCCGCCATCGCGCTTCGGCGATAGGCTCTTCAAGTACCTTACTCTCGCCATGGCGCTGGCCGTGGTCGCGCTCGTGCTTCTCGTTGGCTGGCAGCTCGCGCGTGGCTCGCATCTCGCCATGACCAAGTTCGGTTTTCATTTCCTCACCACCTCGACCTGGGATCCCGTGGCCGAGCAGTTCGGCGCGCTCCCATTCATCTACGGCACGGCCGTTTCGTCGCTCATCGCATTGATTATCGCGGTGCCGCTAAGCATCGCCACTGCGATCTATCTGACAGAGCTCGCCCCGCTCTGGATTCGGCAGCCGCTCGTTTCACTTATTGAAATGTTAGCCGCCATTCCGAGCGTCATTCTGGGATTGTGGGGCATCTTCGTCATGATCCCCTGGCTGCGTAGCTATCCGTTTCCTTTCTTAAAAGAAACACTTGGCTGGACGCCGTTCTTTAGTGGGCCCGTCTATGGCACAAGCATGCTCGCTGGCGGAATCATCATCGCCATCATGATCCTGCCGATCATTACATCGGTTTCGCGCGAGATACTTCGCAGCGTGCCTAACCTGCAACGCGAAGCCGCCTACGCGCTCGGCGCCACGCGCTGGGAAGTGACGCGCATCGCGGTCCTGAGCTATGCTAAAAACGGCTTGTTCGGCGCGGCAATTCTTGGCCTGGGGCGCGCGCTCGGAGAGACAATGGCCGTCACCATGGTGATCGGAAACACGCCACAAATCCGGGCCTCCCTCTTCGCGCCCGGCTACACCCTAGCCAGCGTCATTGCCAACGAGTTCACCGAAGCTACGACGGACATCTACCTGCAAGCGCTTTTCGAAATCGGGCTGGTCCTGTTTGGGATTACCATTCTGGCAAACCTGCTGGCACAGCTGCTACTCAAGACGACGAACAATGCGATGAGCACGCGTGTCGTGCAGTGACATGCGCGGCGATCAACATACCTGGCGCAAGATCAAGAGCGGCGCGGCATCGACTGCGTCATCAGTGGCTGCTCTGGTGGTGGTCGCGCCACTCGCTCTTGTCTTTTACCATCTCGTCGTCAGTGGCATCGGCTCGATCAACTGGGCTTTCTTCACGAATCTGCCGAAGCCAGTCGGTGAAGTAGGGGGCGGGATGGTCAATGCCATTGTCGGCTCGGGCGAGTTACTCGGCCTCGCTGCCCTGATCGGCGTCCCGGTCGGTGTGCTGGGCGGCGTGTATCTCGCAGAATACGGTGGCGCGCGCACGAACTCACTGCTGCGCTTCGTCGCCGACGTGCTCAATGGCGTGCCGTCGATCATCTGGGGCGTGGTCGTTTACGGACTGGTGGTCCTCCGTTTCAAAAGCTTTTCCGCTCTGGCTGGCGGACTCGCCCTCGGTTTGATGATGATTCCACTCATCATGCGCACGACCGAGGAAGTGCTCTTGCTCGTGCCGGGCGGCTATCGCGAAGCGGCCCTTGCCCTCGGCATCAGCCGCTGGAAAACGATTGTCCACATCGTGATGAAGACCGCTTTGAAAGGCATCGTCACGGGCATCCTGCTCGCGCTCGCTAGAGTGGCGGGCGAGACTGCGCCTCTCCTCTTCACCGCGTTCGGCAATCGCTTTTGGAACCACAACCTCCACGAGCCCATTGCCGCCCTGCCGCTGCAAATTTTCACCTATGCCATCTCGCCCTACGATGACTGGCATCGGCAGGCCTGGGCTGGCGCGCTCGTGCTCGTCACGATGATCTTCGTCCTCAACGCGCTCGTGCGTTTTCTCACGCGCGATCGCGCTGTCCGTATCTTATGATTAATCCCGCCTCCCTCCCGAACACGACAATGGATTCTGCTCCGCGCATCTCTCAAAGTCGGATCCCGGAACCGCCCGAAACGCTGCTGCCGCAAGCCGCTCCTGCATTCAAGGTCAAGCAGCTCTCGCTTTGGTACGGCGAGAAGCAGGCCATCAAGAATGTGACCATCGACATTCCCGAAAAAATGGTGACCGCCATCATCGGTCCGAGCGGCTGTGGCAAATCGACCTTTCTCCGTTGCTTGAACCGGATGCACGAGCTGGTGCCTCGCACCCGCATCGAAGGTGAAGTCCTGTTCGACGGCGAAAATCTGTATGGTCCCGGCGTTGATCCCACCATCATCCGGCGACGCATTGGGATGATCTTCCAGAAATCCAATCCATTCCCGACCATGTCCATCGCCGACAACGTGCTGGTCGGTCTACGGCTCAACGGCGTGCGCAAACGCCAAATCCTGAATGAACGCCTGGAAAAATCGCTGCGTATGTCAGCGCTTTGGGATGAAGTGAAGGACGACCTGGGCAAACCGGGGATGAGCCTTTCTGGCGGGCAGCAACAACGCCTCTGCATCGCACGCGCCATCGCAGTCGAGCCCGAAGTCGTGTTGATGGATGAGCCAGCCTCCGCGCTCGATCCGCTCGCGACGATGAAAATCGAAGAGCTCATCCGGGAGCTCTGCGTCGACTACACCATCATCATCGTCACGCACAATATGCAACAGGCCGGACGTTGCTCCGATCGCACTGCCTTCTTCTTCATGGGCCAGCTGATCGAGTTCGACCAAACCGAGCGGCTCTTCAGCAACCCCAAAGAGAAGAAAACCGAGGATTACATCACCGGCCGCTTCGGCTAAGAGGAGATGCTTTTGCCGCGACACATCCTGCAGGAGTTCGACGCCGCGCTCGATTCGCTCCGGGCCGACGTTTTAATGATGGCCAGCCTGACTGATCGTAACCTGCAAAACGCCATGCGTTGTTTGCTCGATCGCGACGCTAATATGTGCGCGGTCACTATCGCGGACGAAGAAGAGATCGACGCCTTGGAAAAGAAGGTCGACGCTGATGGGATCAATATTTTGCTGCGTTACCAGCCGGTCGCGTCAGACCTGCGGCAGGTCATTTCCGCGATGAAAGTGAGCAGCAATCTCGAGCGCATCGCAGACCAGGCGGTCAAGATCGCGGAGCGCGCCCGCACTCTTGCCATGGGACCGGGGCTCGACGATGCCATCGCGCTCGGGCCGATGTTCGTCGAGACGATCACATTATTCCGTGACAGCGTGCGCGCCTACGCTGACGCCGACGTCGCCCTCGCCCGAACGCTGCGCCCGCGCGACCGTGAAATCGATGAAATGAACCGCCACATCGCCAGGGATCTCACCGGCAGCATGAGCAAGAATCCAGACGGGATCGAAGATTATCTGCACCTGCTCTTCATCGCGCGCTATCTCGAACGCGTCGGCGATCACGCCAAGAACATCGGTGAGGATGCCGTTTATGCAGCCGAGGCCGAAGACATTCGCCATTTGAAAAATGCCTTCACGGTCTGATGCAGCGTTAACGAAATCGCCCGCAGCCCCGGCGCCATCTCACTGTCACGCGAATGTCACGCCGTGTTCACATGACACGCGAGTGCGAGCGTGATTGCCTCATGCTCGTATGACAGCTCCTTACGTCAGAACTGTTCTTCGCCCGATCTCGAAAGGGTCGGTGTGGTATCGTCGGCATCCCTCGTTTCGATCAATCAGTCAACGGTACCTGCGTGGCGAACACAGCCGGTTTCTGATCCTTGAGCTGTTGATATTCGCGATTTTGGCGGCGATGGCGCTGTGGCCGTTGGTGAATGCGGCTGCGTCCATTCAGACTTATCTGCTGTAGAGCGCCGGTCGCGGGAGCGCGGGAAACTTCACCGGAATGTGACGTCGCCGTGACGTAATCGACACATCGCTGTTTTAGGCTTCGGAGCAAACTATGAACCAGAGAGTCGTTAGCAGATTACTTGAGCTATGGGCGATTCGCCTGCGATGCAACCAGATCGCGCGGGAGCGGAAGGCGCAAACGAGAGCACCAGGCCCACTGCCGCGGACGAGCTGCTCGATTTCCTGCGCGAGCACGATTACGAGACGCTCTACATCGCGGGCGATTTGATTAATACCTGGCAGATGCGGCGTGATTTGCGAGTATATCCACAATCCGTCCATCCGGCGCTTTAGCCGCTTGATTATATTACAACTGCGGTCCGACGTCTGCGCAAGACGCGCTATGAGATGCGCTGGCGAAATCACGTGGTTGAAATCGACCTTTATCGCGGGAGTAATGATGGGATCATCGTGGCCGAAGGGGAGTTTGCGAACGAGGCGAGCTGCCGCAATTTCAAACCACCGCCATGTTTGGGCGTGAAGTGACTGGGAAAAAACGTTATAGCAACGTGAGACTGGCCAGGGAATAGATGAGCTACGAATTACGACGCGGCCAATCGCTCAGCAGAAACCTGCAACGTATTTGCCGCAAACAGATCGAACAGGCGCTGGCCATCGCCGATGGCGCCGACACATCCGGAAGCACTCCGGTGCATGAGACGCGCAAATGTTTGAAGAGAGCGCGAGCCGCCTTGCGACTGGCGTGCACGAGATTGGATGCCGCGTTCTTCCGCGAACAAAATTGCGCGCTGCGGAAGGCGGGCCGGTTTATTTCCGAAATCCGGGATGCGGAGGTGCGGTTGCAAACCGTGCGAGAGCTCGAACGTCTCGGCGGGCGCTACCAGGAAGTTGAGGCGATGCTGATGATGGAGCTTCAGAGCTTCATTGCGGCATTTACCGAATGGCAAAGAGAAGTAGTCCCGCTTTTAGAGAAGTCGCATGCGGCGGTGGAGCGCTGGCCTTTGCCTGGGTTTGGCTCTGAAGAGTGCGGCCGTTCGGTGCAGCGTAGTTACAAACGGGCGCGCCGGACGCTTGCTCACGTGCAAGCGAGGAGGACGGCGGAATGTTTCCACGAGCTGCGCAGCCGGGCGAAGATGCTCTGCTATCAGTTGCGCATTGTGCAGCCGGTCAATCCCGTCGTGCTGAAGAATCTTTGTCATGAGCTGGATGTGATGGGCACTTTGTTGGGCCATGCGCATGACCTGAGCTTTCTCCGGGCCAGGCTGCTTACCGGCGCGGGAAAAGCAGCGTGGCAAAGACAGGCCGAGGAGCTGGGGGGTGTAGTCGAGACGAGCGAAGAGGATTTGCGGTGCAAGGCGCTTGATCTGGCAGAACATTTCTTTGCCGAACGTCCGCGCGATTTTGGCGCGCACGTTCGGGAATGGCTCGGCAATTGGGGCCGAAAGGAGAAGCCTTCGCTGGCCGAACAATTGCTTTAGCTCAGCTGCGCTTGGCCAGGCGCGGTGGAAAAAGCCAGCGCAGCGTTCCCTTCGCGCCAGAATCCTCGAGTTCAATTAATGCGAGGCCACATTTAGAGAGGGCGACATTGCCTCCGGTAAGTGCGTGAATGAGGCTCGTGAAATCCGGCTCGTGGCCGACCAGCATCATTTCCTTCACATCGTGCTCGTCGACGACGCGCTTGAATTTCGCGGCATCGAACCCTTTGCCGAGCGATTCCTCGATCCCGAGCTCGAGACACAGCTCGTTCGCGATGATTTTTGCGGTTTGCTTCGCGCGTGCCAGAGGACTGGCGAAAATAAGCAGCGGTTCCGCGCCGGCGCGCCTGAGGAATTTCGCCACGCGTTTCACTTCCGCTTTGCCCTTTTTCGTGAGCGGCCGCTCATCGTCCGGTTTGGTCCAGTCAGGCCAATCGGCCTCACCGTGGCGGATGAGGTAAACGAGTTTCTTCATTTTTTCGCTTAATACTTCCGCCGCTTCGGGCGGGCGTCACTGAAACGTAACACTTCGGCGTTTGAATGCATGGCGCGACCTGGCGCATTGTAGGTTCGCGAATGATCGAGGAGACGAAACACACGCTCGGCAGCTTCGAGCACGCGCTCGAAACTTTGCGCGATAACGTGATGATGATGGCGAGCCAGACGCAACGCAGTCTGGAGCGCGCGCTCAAAGGTTTGATGGAACGCAATGATGAGCTTTGCGCGCTCGCCATCGCGGACGACGAGAGCATCGATGAGCTGGAGAAACAGATCGACAAGGATGGCGTCGAGATCTTGTTGCGCTTTCAGCCGGTCGCGTCCGATCTGCGCCGGGTCGTCTCAGCTATGAAGCTCAGCTCGAATCTGGAGCGGATGGCTGACCAGGCCACGAACATCGCGCGCAATGCCCGCAAGCTAAACAAGCACCCGGCATTGCTCGAAGTGCTTCTCATCGCGCCGATGCAGGAGCATGCCATGGCCATGTTCCGCGACAGTGTCGATGCCTACGTTCGCGAAGACGAACAAGCTGCCCGCGCTGTCGTCCCGCGCGATGATGTTCTGGACAAATTGAACGCGCAAGTAGGTAGTCAGCTCATCGAACAGATGGCGCGCGACCCGGAGCAACTTCGTGGCTACTTGAACCTGATGTTCATCGCCCGTCATCTCGAGCGGGTGGGCGACCACGCCACCAATATCGCCGAGGATGCGGTCTACGCCGCTGCCGCGGAGGACATCCGGCACCAGCCCAGCAGCGCTTCGATCTGAAACTGCCGGTAGTTGTTGTAGTAGAAACACGAAACAACAACAGGCGCAGCTTGGGCGTCCGTTTCGCACTTTGCCTAACGACATCGGCGTGACGATCGGAAAGAAAAGCGAGGTGGAAGCTGCGCATTTCGCCAACTCACCGGAACTGCGAACTGAAGCGCTGTCGCTAATCCCGAGGCACCGGGTTCTGCGTCACTGGCGCAAGTGAGTGGAGCGGCTGCCTTGTAAAGACGCGCTACCATTCGGGAACTTGCCCCATGGAGGAGATGCCTGCCTTCTCGACCTCTCACTCACGCAGCATCCACTCGATCGCCGCGTTAACGTGAATCTGTGTCGTATCGAGCACCGGCAGATCCCGCAGCAGTCGGTTCGCGCAGGATCAACGACAACTCCGTTCCGCCGAGAATCAGGCCATCGACATTGTCGCGTCGCTTCATTCGCCCGACGATTTCGAGTAACGCCGCTCGCGTCTCGTCGAGGATCGTCCCGACGAACAGCTCGCCCATATATTTGGAATGGATAGCAGCGGAATACGCGCCCGCTGCTGGAGATTATTGAAAACAAGGTGCGGCGTGTTCGCCGCGATCAGCGCGAAATCAGCGCCCGCACAAGCGAGCCGTTCGATCTCGGCTTCGAGAAAATCAGTCACCTGCGCCAGCTCGTTCGCCGTGAACCAATCCACCAGGTCCTTATTATCGACGCTGTTAATTATCATCGATGGCGCATGACCTCCTGCGTTGCGCACGCGGTAACCCGCGATTAACCGACGGTAATACTCTACCGTCGATTCCGGCCCCGTTCCGCCGATCATCCCAAGTATCTTCACGCTAATATCAGTACTCACTCGTCAGGATTAGCCGAGCGCTTTCCGCGAAAGCTACCCAGCGAATGAGAGCTGCCATCGCAACCGCCGCAATCCTTTGCAGGGATGCAAAGGTGTGCATCGTCGGCGGAGGTTTTGAAATATTGACCGCTTTAAGCAGTCGAGTTTGTCAAAGGTCGCACTGCAGGTGTGCGTTGTTGCTGTTGCAAGACGCGCGACAGAACCGCAGTTTATCCACCCTTCTGTTGGCGGACAACTGCTGAAACCTTCCGGAGCAAGAAACTGGCAGCGATGCTAGAACGGCTCCGACAACACGCACAGCCATTCCGCCGCGTTCATTCACAAATCGTGCTTTGTTCTAGCAAAAGGCGAACATGCGCACAAGCGGTTTGGGGCAAATTCTAGTATCGCCCCGCCCGCTCGAGTAGCGGCTACCACCAGGACTGATTGGTCAGATACCACTCGATCGTTTCGGCTAGGCCGTCTTCGACCAACGAGCAATCAAGCGGGGACTTCGGTTACTCCTGGGAGAGGATCGGTGAGCTCCTGGCAGAACTGGGGGACAACTCTCAAGCTCTCTTACTACCAAAAATCGCTGACGGCGCGGGAAAGGGAGGCGGCAGGTGATCCGCAAGGATTATCGATCCGCTGCCGGCTGGCTCTCGGCCGCGCCAACGTTGGCCGGATAGAGGCAAAGCTTGGTCACGGCGCCCCCGCGCTCGAAGAGTGCCGTAAGTCGGTCGTCCTGCTTAGCGACACGGCTGACGACCCAAGCAACGCCTACGCTCGCGGTCTAAGGGCTCAAGCATACATCCGTCTAGGTGAGGCTTATGGTATTCCTGGCCGAATCCCGAAAAACAGCACCGGCGGAAGAAAGGGAACATTGGCATGCTGCGCGCAGAATGTACCAGCAAAGTCTGGATATCTGGGAGGATCTGCGTAACCGCGGCACCTTAGCAGGCGACGCTGCCGCCAGACCCGAGCAGGTAACTCGTGAGATCGTCAAATGCGACGCATTTTTGGGGAAATAAGACCACCTCCTCGCGGCTTCAATAAAGCGCGTCGAGGATACGCTCGAAATTCCTGATGCCGCCGCCGATCGACGCTGTCGCCGATCGCCGGCCCCGTTCCGCCGATCATCCCAAGTCTCTTCACACTCATGGCTGTGCGACTCCTCGTTTACGCGCAGGCGGCCAACTCGAGCTGCTAATACACCCAGTGTTTAACGTCGGAGGCACTAAACGGAACCATCCAGGTAGTGGAAGCTGCCACAGGGTGACCATTCAAGAAAGGCGGGGAGAAGTCGGCGTCATTGATCCGTCTCAGCACAAATTTGCCAAAGCCAGCGCCCTGCGGGTACTCACGAAGTATATTTACCCCGAGGAGTTTTCCGTTCTCATCCACATTGATCTTTGCCGCCACCATGCCGGATCGCAGGCGATACTCCCCGAAGTCGAACCATTTGAACTTGGTATTCATTGGGAAAAGTAGCTGCGGCGCGATAAAGTCTTCTCCTCGGGCAAGACGCTCCCGGTCTTGATGCAGGAAGATGCGCATATGAGGAGTCCCATTCGGAGAAAGAGCGAAAACAAGCGTTCCATTGACAAGCGCGGCAACGGTTTCTCCGTGATACACAGCCGGGATGAATTTTGCCCGGGTATACTGGTCAGTCAGCTCCTGCCCCAGGACGTCGGAGTTCGGCGTTCCCTCATAAGTCAAAACGAAATAGGGATCACCCAAACGGGTGACCAGAAGCGTGAAACTTACGACCCCATCCTTCTGACCGTGCTTCAGTAATCGCTGACTGCTGAGAACATTAATCAGCGATTTAGGACCCTGACCCAGAAGTACGGGACGAATAGCTAACGACTCCTCGGCCGCGATGCTACTCAGGCCGACGAAGAAGCTGCAAAAAATTGCAAGTGTTCGCATAGGACGGAGTCTATGCGGAATTGGGACGACACGGCGAGTCTTTTCTATGACTCGTTAGAACGTCCGGTAAGTCCTTGTTCATCCGTAGCCCATTATCTTCTATTCGCCCCCTGCACACTTAGCTCCCAGCGATAACCATCGGGATCATGCAACCACAGACCCATGTGCGGTGAACCGGGCGCTTCCGGCCCGATCTCGTCGCCGGGATCTTCAAGGTCAGCATCGATACTTTGCAAATGCGCCAGCGCTTTGCGCAAGGCAGTCATATTCGGCAAATGAAACGACATGTGATCAAACGTATCCGGCGCCGGCTTTCCCTTATGCAGCGCGATCGTGATGTTGTCATTGCCGACCGCCACGCCACCGTCAAACTCGAACTGCTTCTCCAGTCCCAGCGCACGCTCCCACCACTGCGCGCTCTTGCGCGGATCGCGCACCGCCAGCCCGAAATGTCCAACCACGCCAAGGGTAAACGGAATGGTCTTCGAGCGTGATTGTCTCTTAGCCATTGAGGTGACGGTAATACTTCGGTTCCGTCGTGCAATTGGGCCGCGCCAAATGCAGTCCTGCCGAATCCGGTGCGAAACGGCGACCGATTCCTCGAATTGTCTGAATCCGGATGATGCAATCACTGCATCTCAACAAAAAGCGGAGGCTTTATGTTCCAAGATTTTAAGTTCGCGCTCCGGCAGCTTTTGAAGGCGCCGGGTTTCGCCATGGTGGCAGTAGTGACGCTGGCCCTGGCCATCGGAGTTAACTCGGCGATCTTCGCGCTTATCAACGGCGTGGTGCTGCATCCGATGGCGCCGTTGCGGCCGCAGGAAGTGGTTAATGTTTATAACTGCCGGCAGAACGCAAACCACGATTATCGCGCCTTTTCCTATAATGAATTTCGCGAGCTGCGGCAGAATGGCGGAGATCTCCTGGTCGATCTGGCCGCGCTCGAATTCGCCGTCGCGGGCATCGGGCGCGATCACGACATGCGGCGCAGTTTCGCTTTCCTGACCTCGGAAAATTATTTTTCGCTCGTGGGAGCGCAGCCGTTCCGCGGCCGATTTTATAACGCCGAGGAATGCAAACCGAACGCGAACATCGCCGTAGTCGTCGCGAGTTATGGATTTTGGAAGCGGCAGGGCGGTCGCAGTGATTTCGTCGGCAGCACGCTGCAAATCAACGGCCAGCCTTATACCGTGATCGGTATTTCGCCGGAAGGCTTCTGCGGCGCGAGCGCATTGATCGCGCCCGATGTCTGGCTGCCGCTTGGTGTCCGCTCGGAGCTCGGCTCCACTTTGGATGACTCCGAATCGATGCACGATCTGGCGAACCCGAAAGTTTACGCGCTCAATCTGGTGGGACGAATGCAATCCGGCCTGACGATCGAAACGGCGAAATCGCGGCTGCCGGTGTTAACACAAAGGTTCAACGCCATGCAGGGCGGCGAGGCCGAGTTTCAACGCGAGGTGCAAGTGAAAAAGCCATCGCGTTTCGATCTGAGCACATCACCGGGGGATGATGGGCCGATTACGCTGATCGGCACTTTGCTCATGGCGATGGCCGGAGCGGTTTTGCTCATCGCTTGTTTGAATCTCGCGAACATGTTGCTGGCGCGCGGCACGGCGCGGGCGAAAGAGATTGCGCTGCGTCTCGCGCTCGGCGCCTCGCGTTGGCAAATCGTCAGGCAATTGTTGGCGGAAGGTTTGCTGCTCGCCTTTTGCGGCGGCGCAGTCGGCTTGGTCCTCAGTGTGTGGTGCAACAATCTGCTCCTGCACTCGCTCGGCGCTTTGCTCAATAACGTGAACTTCTCCTTCATTCTCGATTTGCGGCCGAATGCGTCCATCCTCGCGGTGACGTTTCTGTTTTGCTTGCTCGCGACCGTGCTCTTCAGTCTCGGGCCCGCCTTGAAAGCGACCAGGGCCGACCTTGTTAACGACTTGAAACAGCAGGTGGGCGAACCGGCGCGCATCGGACGCCTGAGCCGGTTCTTCGCGCCGCGCCACATTTCGGTTATGACGCAGATCGCGCTCTCACTCGTTCTGCTCTTTTCCGCTGGATTATTCTTCCGTGGCGCACTCAAGGCTGCTGGGCTTAATCCCGGATTCGTGGCAGTCGGCGATCTCGTCACCGAAATGGACTTCAGCCTGGTAAAGAAAGAACCGGCTGATGCGCGGCGCGAAATATTCAACATCGTGCAACGCGCGCGCGCGCTGCACGGCGTGAAAGCGGTCGGCGTCGGAACCATGTTACCCTACGGCAATTTCGGGAACTCGCGCCGCATCATGTCCACGCGATCGACCTTGTCGAACGATCCGAAAGCACCGGATCCCGGTGTGACGGGAATGTACACCGCGACCACGCCGGGATACTTCGACGCCATCGGCGTGAAGATCTTGCGCGGGCGCGATTTCACCCAGGCTGAATGCGAAGACAAGAACGGGCGGCGGGTTGCCATTATTGACGCCGAAATGGCGAAGAAGCTTTTCCCTAATGAAGATGCGATCGGCCAGCATGTTCGTTACACCATTCCGCCGACGGATGGGTCGCCTAACGATCTCGAAGTGGTCGGGGTGGTGAACACGCATCGACACGACGTGCAGAACGAGACGCCGCTGACGCGATTATTTATTCCATTCGCGCAGGGCTACAGCGGCAACATTTTCATGCACCTGCGCCTCAACACCGAAAATCGGCAGGCGGTCGCAGGGATGATTTCGACCTTGCGTCCAGTGTTGCGCGACATCGATCCCGACTTGCCGATTTTGAGCATGGCCCCTTTCACGGACTTGGTAGAAAAGAGCGTGGGCTTATGGATCGTGAAGCTTGGCGCGTTGTTGTTCGGCGTCTTCGGCGGAATCGCCTTGCTGCTCGCGATTGTCGGCGTTTACGGAGTGAAGGCGTATGCGGTGGCGTGTCGCACACGCGAGATCGGTATTCGCATGGCCTTGGGCGCGCGTCGCCAGGACGTGTTTTCTCTCATCATGCGACAGGGCGCTTTGCAAACCGCCCTTGCCGTCGCCGTCGGCTTGCTCATTTCCTTGGGCGCCGGGCGCGTCCTCTCGCAGATTCTCTATCAAGTGAGTCCGAGCGACCCATTCGCCTTGATCACATCGAGCGTGCTACTGGCAGCCGCGGCGCTGCTGGCCTGCTTTCTTCCGGCGCGGCGCGCGACCCGTGTGAATCCCATCACCGCACTGCGGACCGAGTGAAGCAGAAGGGCTGCGGTCGCGGGATGGGAAGGGGAAACTCGAGGCGTTCAATTTGCCCGGCCAGAAAACCCGTGACCAGCGAGAGCTCGCTCGAGATAAACCAATCGATCAGCTGTTTACTGTCGACACGTTGATGGTGATTGGCGGACTACCTCCTTCTGCCTTGCGCGCACTGTAAAACGTGCGATTAAGCACCGGTAGTACTCCACGGTCGCTTCCGGGCCAGTGCCGCCGCTGACTCCGAGTATGTTCACCTCGCCAGTCGTAAGTGCGTCCCGCCAGTAACCGGTAACCCTTGGTATTCTTGGAGTAACTCCGGCAGACATCGGAGTGCGGCAACTGAGGCGGTTGCGCCACGGGGCCAGCTACTGCGCCGCCCAGTGTTTGAGGCCGGAGGCGCGAAACGGGATCATCCAAATAGTGGATGCTGTCACGGGACGGCCTTTCAGGAATGGCGGAGACAGATCAGCGTCATAGATGCGACTCAAGACCGAGTTGCCAAAGCCGGCGCCAGCGGGGTACTCACGAACTACATCCGCGGCGAGGAGTTTCCCATTTTCATCCACGTTGATCTTTGCCGCCACCATTCCGGATCTGATGCGATACTTCCCGAAATCGAACCATTTGAACTTCCTGTTCATGGGAAAGAGCAGCTGCGGTGAAATGAAATCCTCACCGCGGGCAAGACGTTCCCGGTCTTGATTCAAAAAGATTCGCAGATGTGGTTTTCCATCCGGGGAGATAGCGAAAACGAGTGTGCCGTTAACGAGTGCGCTCACGGTTTCCCCGTGATACACGGCTGGGATAAATTTTGCCCGTCCGATCTGATCAATGAGTTCCTGGCTGAGTACATCAGAGTTCGGCGTTCCTTCGTAGGTCAAAACACCTCCGCCGTTGCCCCAGCGGCTGACGAAAAATGTAAAACTTACTGCGCCGTCCTTCTGCCCATGCTTTATCAGCCGCTCACTACTAAGCACGTTAATCAGCGACTTGGGACCGGTGCCTAAAAGAGCCGGGCGAATAGCTAACGACTCCTCGGCGGCGCCACTAGCCACCCCGACAAAGAAGCTGCACAGCAATACCAGTGCGCGCGTAGGAGCGAGAGTGTATGCGGGATCGAGGTGCCAAAACGAGTCTTTCGATGGCTCGTTAGAATATTGAACACCCAGTGCGTTTTTGTTCATTCGTAGCTAATCATCTTCCATTCGCGCGCTGTACACCAGGGTGACGGGGCCTTCTTCTTATTAGCCATGAGCAACGTTAGTTTCTCGTTGCCGATACGCAATCCACGGCAGCAGCCACCGACGCTGATCGACGCGTTCACGCACATTAGCAGGAATTTGCCGCCGAAGTCAGCGGCCGAAACGTTATCTCATGATGAGCGAACAAACTCCCATTAGCCGCCGAAGAGTGATCAACGGATTAGGAGGCGGCCTGACTGCCGCCTCCATTCCGCGCGTCTTTGCTGCGGAGACAACGAAGGAATCTATCATGCCGGAGAAACTACAAGATCCGACGACGAAATACCCGAAGCCGCCGTTCAAAGAACAATCGCAGCCGTGGCCCGGTCTCGCCAGCAAGATGGAGCCGCGTCCGGACCATGGGGAGAAGAGTTACAAAGGTTCGGGACGGTTGCTGGGCCGCAAGGCGCTGATCACCGGCGGCGACTCCGGCATGGGACGCGCCGCCGCCATCGCTTACGCGCGAGAAGGCGCCGATGTGGCCATCAACTATTTTCCCACCGAGCAGCCGGATGCCGACGAAGTGATCGCGCTCATCAAAGAAGCTGGACGAAAGGCGATCGCGTTGCGCGGAGATTTACGCCAGGAAGATTTCTGCAAAAAACTCGTGGCCGATGCCGTGCGCGAGCTCGGCGGGTTGGACATCCTTGTCTGCAACGCCGCCCGCCAGCAGACGCGCAAGTCCATCCTCGATGTCTCTACCGAGGATTTCGACGCCACGATGAAGACCAATATCGATGCACCGTTTTGGATCATCAAAGCCGCACTGCCGCACCTTCAGCCCGGCTCAGTCATCATCGGCACAAGCTCCGAGCAGGCGACCGATCCTTCGCCTGATCTCTACGATTACGCGCAGACAAAAGCCGCCACCACAAACTACGTCCGCTCCCTCGCAAAACAGCTCGCTTCCGAAGGCATTCGCGTGAACGGAGTCGCGCCCGGGCCGATCTGGACGCCATTGCAGGTAAGCGGCGGCGCGACCATGGAAAAACTGAAGCAATTCGGCGGGCCAAACACCGATGGGCCGCCCCGGCCAACCCGCCGAGCTGGCCTCCATCTACGTCCAGCTCGCAGCCAGTGACGCGAGCTACGCTACGGGCCAGGTTTACGGCTCGGCCGGCGGCAGCGGTCAGTAGAGGCGATTAAGGACAGCCAGCTCTTTGCCGCGCATCGGGCGCTGCCTCAATGTTTCTTGTATCCGAAGAAACCACGTTTGCGAATAATCTCTGCGACTTGCGGCGGCACCATTTCGTCCCAGCTCTCGTCGCCGGCTGCTATACGTTTGAGCACGTCGCGGGAAAAGATCGGCAGATATTTGGGATTATAGTTATCAAGCTGCACGAAGCTGCCGCGACCGACGAGATAATCGTAGAG
>JBBPYF010000042.1:0-4897 GCA_038200165.1 Chthoniobacterales bacterium
ACCGTTTTCCCGGCCGCCTTTCCGAACCTGCTGGTCAACGGCGGCACTGGCATCGCGGTCGGCATGGCGACAAACAGTCCGCCGCACAATCTCGGCGAAGTGATCGATGGGATCTGCGGGCAGATCGATGATCCGGACATCGCGCTCGATGAGCTGATGAAGTTCGTGAAAGGCCCGGATTTCCCGACCGGCTGCGCCATCTTGGGCATGGCTGGCATCCGGCAGTATCTCGAGACCGGGCGCGGCAGCATGAAAGTGCGCGGCAAAGCCGGCGTGGAGGAGCTCAAGGGCGGGCGCGAGCAGATCATCATCACCGAGATTCCCTACAATGTGAACCGCGCCACGCTGGTCGAGCGCATCGCGCAGCTGGTGAACGAGAAGGTGATCACCGAAATCAGCGCCATCCGCGATGAGTCCGATGAGAACACGCGCGTGGTCATCGAGCTGAAGCGCGACGCGAATCCGAAGGTCGTCATCAACAATCTCTACAAGCACACGGCGATGGAATCCTCCTTCGCCGTCATCATGCTCGCGATCGATCACGGCAAGCCGAAGCTGCTTTCGTTGAAGGAGGCAAACGCTGCCTACATCGAGCATCGGCGCGAAGTGGTGTTGCGGCGGACGCGTTTTGAGCTGCGCAAAGCGGAGGAGCGTGCGGAGACGCTGGAAGGCTATCTCATCGCGCTGGCGAATTTGGATGAATTTCTGCGCATCATTCGCGGCTCCGCCAATCGTGATGAAGCGCGGGTGAAATTGCTGGCCTTCGAATTCACGCGACGTCAGGTCGAACAGATCGGCATTCTCATTCGCAGTGAAGCGCGCCTGAGCGAAGGCCGCTACGCCTTCAGCGAACATCAGACAGATGAGATTCTTAATCTTCGCCTCTATCAGCTGACCGGCCTCGAGCGCGAGAAGATCATCACGGAATACAAGGAGCTGATCGAGACGATCAAAGATTTGGGCGACATTCTCGCGAAAGAGCAGCGGGTTTTCACCATCATCAAACGCGAGCTGCGCGAACTCCGCGACAAATATGCATCGCCGCGCCTGACGCAGCTCGTGCCCGACGAAGGCGAGATGGCGATGGAGGATTTAATCGCGAACGAAGGCTGCATCATTACCATTACCCACGGCGGCTTCATCAAACGCACGGCCGTGAGCGCATACCGGGCGCAGCGGCGCGGAGGCAAAGGTGTCGTAGGCATGACCACGCGCGAAGGCGCGACGCAGGAGGACGAAGGCGATTTCGTCGAGCATCTCTTCACCGCGACAACGCACGATTATCTGATGTTCTTCATGGCGACTGGCCGGTGTTACGTGGAGAAGGTTTACGAAATTCCGGAGATGGGTCGCGCGGCCAAAGGTCGCTCGATTGCGAACCTGCTCGAGTTGCGCAGTGACGAAAAAATCGCGGCAACCATCCGCGTCCAATCGAAGCGCAGCGGCAGCGGGCCAGGCGCGACAGACAACACCTGGGACGAGAATCTCCACATCGTCTTCGCCACCCGTTCCGGGATCGTGAAGAAATCGAATCTTTCCGATTACGCCAACGTGCGGAAGGGTGGGATCATCGCGATTCAGATCGAGCTGGATGATTGTCTGATCGACGCAAAGCTGACTTTGGGCAACGACGAGATCGTGCTCATCACCAAAGAAGGGATGAGCCTGCGTTTTCATGAAGAGCAGTTGCGTGATCAGGGACGCAACACTGTTGGCGTTTGGGGGATTCGGCCAGACAAAGGCGACCACGTTGTCGCCACCGCCATCGTCGATGCGAATGCGATGTTGCTCGTCGCCGGAGAGAACGGGATCGGCAAACGGACGCGGTTTGACGATTACCGGAAACAATCGCGCGGTGGCAAAGGGATAATCACGATGAAGACCGGTGACAAAACCGGCAGCGTGGTGGGCGCACTCACCGTGACTGATGCAGACGAACTGATGCTGATCACGACCAAAGGTCAAATGGTGCGGACGCGGGTGAAGGAAATCCGCGAGACTGGCCGGAACGCCATGGGCGTGAAGCTGCTGACTTTACGCGAAGGCGAAAAGTTGCAGGCAATCGCGCCGGTGGTGAGCCAGGCCGACGAGGCGCAGGTGGAAGAGACAGCGCCCGCAAGCTAATCGGGGAAACAGTTCCGGCACACCGGAGTCGGAGAAAAAAGCGCGCCACCGGACTTTGCCGTCGATGGCGCTGTTTCCTGACGCGGAGCGCGCTCTTAACTGGATGATCGGCGGTCACAGACCGCCGCTACAGCTTGCCGCCTAGTAGTTGCCGCTGCTGCGCGTGGTGGTTGTTTGCGTTGCCGTGCTTGGTGCAACCGCAGTCGTTTGCTCGTGTGTGGTCGTGCTGGTGGTGGTGGGAGTTGGTTGCTCGACCGTGGTGCACGCACCGAAGACAAGAGCAAGCGAGCTGATGGCGATCAGTTTTTTCATAGTGGTAAGGCAGTGATGTAAGTTGGGTGGCGGGTCTTAATAGCCGCCCGCACGCGTGGTGGTTGTCTGCGTCGTCGTTGCCGGCCGGGTCACCGCCGTGGTCTCATGCACGGTTGTTGTCGTGCTGGGCTCCGGCTCATGCACCACCGTGGTGCACGATGTCAACGCCAACGTCATGGCGGCAAAGAGAAGGATGAGTTTGGTCATAATTGATTCGCTTTGCTCACAAGTTCGGCGCAAGTGGCGTGAGCAGATGTATTTCCCTCCATTTTTTTTACGCCCTCACGTGATCGGCACTTCTCGGCCGAGCTCGCTCGAGGCGTAAATTCCATCGATCATCTCCATCAGCTCATAAGCTTCCTCGGCATTGTTCACGGGCTCGGCTTCGCCGCGAAGGGCGGCCGCAAAATTGCGCAACTGCATCTCGAATGAGTTCTCCGTATAAGGCGACTCAATCGGGATCGTCGCGAGCTTGCCATTCTGATCTTCAAACAAGGTGAGCGGTTTGAGCCGCAGTGTTCCTTTTGTGCCAAATAGAACGCAATTGTTCGATTCGCGGCCGACCCACTCCGGGCCGACCGGCGTGTCATCGGTGAGATTGGCGGCCCAGCTGGTCTCAAGCTCGACGATGGCGCCATCAGCAAAGCGGATGAAGGCGTGCGCTTCATCTTCCACGTCGAACACCGGTGCCTGCACGAAATGGGCGAAATTGCGGAAGACTTTCGCGCTGATGGAAACCGGTCGCGGCGCGCCCATGAGGAACCAGGCTGTGTCCAGCGCGTGCACGCCAATGTCAATGAGAGCGCCGCCCCCGGAGCGCTTTTTATCGGTGAACCACGAGCCGACACCGGGTGGAATGCCACGTGAGCGGACCCACGTCGCGCGCGCGCGGTAAATGGTGCCGAGTCTTCCTTCGGCGATGATTTCCCGCGCCGTCCGCAGCGCCGGCGTAAAACGAAATTGGCGTCCGAAAAAATAAATGAGACCGCGCTTCGCCGCTTCATCTCGCAGCACTTTCATCTCCGCCGCGTTCATCGTTGGTGGCTTCTCACAAAGCACATGCTTGCCTGCCTCGAGCGCCGCGAGCGAGGCGGGGAAATGGAGAAAATTCGGGAGACAAATAATGGCGGCGTCGAGCTCAGGGTCGCGCAGCAGCCCGGCGAAATCGGGGAAATATTTCGCCGGCCTGTAGGTTTCGCAAAAGGCGCACAGGCGTTCTGCATTAGTATCGGCGCATGCGCGCAATTCGGTGCCCTCCACGGCTGCGATTGCTTTGGCGTGCTGTTCTCCGGGCCAGCCCGCGCCGATGATGCCGAAGCGGAGCGTTTTCACTCTTTGATTTCGCCGCGCTGTCGCTTTAATTCCGACCGCTTTCGCTTTGCCTGCAGGATTGCTTCCTTTAATTTTGGCGGACGCGGTGACTTGCGGCGGCGTTCCTTCTCGCGCGCTGAGCGCCGTGCCGCTTCCTCTCGCCTGCGCTGCGCGGTCACAGCTTCGCGCAAACGCGTCCGTGCAGTCTTGCGGTTGGTCGCTTGCGAGCGCGAGTCCTCCACCGTCACGGTAATGCCAGTAGGCCGATGGCGCAGCGTCACGGCAGAAGAGACTTTGTTGACGTGTTGACCGCCCGGTCCGGAGGAACGGGCAAAGCTCTCCGCGATGTCGCTTTCCTTAAGTTGGAATGTTGAGGTCGTCACCATCACTTATGCTTCACCCAAGCAGCAGGCTCAATCATAGCGCCAGCTCCGCCCACATTGGTTTTGCTGAGATGGCGAGACGGCAAACGCATTGCCGCGCTCGTTTATCCGAAGTGATTGGAAATGCAAACCGGGTGCGCCGAGGGCGAGCGATGAGCTGGCTGTGGCTGAGTTTGTATCACGCGCTCGCGATGCTGTGGGCGACGTTTTGGGCGCTGGTGCTTGGGTTTGCCATCTCCGCCGGCCTTCAGGTTTTCGTCAGCAAAGAGCGAATGACTCGCGCGTTTGGCCGCACGAACATCCGCAGCGTGCTCCTCGCGACCAGGCTCGGCGCCGCGAGCAGTTCCTGCTCGTATGCGGCGGCGGCGGCCGCGCGCAGTGCGCTGCGACAAGGCGCAGCTCTCGTCCCGGCGCTGGCTTTTATGTTCGCTTCGACCAACCTGGTCATCGAGCTCGGCATCGTGCTCTGGGTATTGATGGGTTGGCAATTCGTGGCGGCGGAGATCGCCGGAGCGTTAATACTTATTATGTTGATGTGGGCATTGTTAGTTCTGTTTTTTCCGCGAAATCTGGAACGCGAAATGAGGCTCCGCGCAGAAGCGCACGAAGCGGATGGCTGCTGTCATTCAAATCACGCGCACCCTTCGGCAGAAAGCAAATGGATCCGGGTTGCTCACGCCTTTGTCGCAGATTGGTCAATGTTATGGAAAGAAATCCTGGGCGGCTTTCTTATTGCCGGCTTCATCGCCACACTCATGCCGCACGCG
>JBBPYF010000043.1:0-2468 GCA_038200165.1 Chthoniobacterales bacterium
GAGCAGGCGCTCCTGCCGTTTGCGCAGTGAGTTGATGTTCCAGCTGGCGAGCTTCATGGTTTTCCGTCATTCCGAGCGCAGCGCAGCGAAGTCGAGGAATCCCGTTGCGCAAACTCTAAGGTAACGCCGCGGGATCCTTCGACTGCGCTCGGGATGACGAATTACAACTCCAACTCCATCCCCGGCGTCGGCACAATCACTTCACTATTCGGCAACTGCGCCGCGAGCTGCGCCCGCATCCATTCCACCGCCGGCGGGTCGCCATGCACGAGCACGATCTTTTTCGGCGCCAGCTTCAGCGCGTAAGCGATGAGCGACTCGCGCGAGGCGTGCGCGCTGAATTGATATTTCTCGATGTGACACCGCAACGTCTGCGCCGGTTCATCTTTATCGAGCTGAATGGAGTCGCCCGGTTTGGCCGATTGCAAAACTCCGCCGGGCGATCGCGGATCGGCGTAGCCGACAAACAGGATGGAATGCTGCGGATTTTCGACGACGCGGCGCGCGAAAATGTTGGAGAGCGTTTTCTCCGTCATCATCCCGCTGGAGAGCGCGTAAACGCGCCCGGCGCGCGCTGGTGTGTCGCCAATCGTCTGCCCGTTTAAAACGAACGGCGCGACATCCTGGAGCAGTTGCAAACGCGGGAGCTGCCGCCGCGATTGATTGCTGCGGCGATCGTAAATCTCGGTCAGCTTCGAGCTCAGCCCGCCGATATAGACTGGAAAATCGCCGAGCAATTTGTCGCGTCGAAATTTCCAGAGCATGCCGAGCGCTTCCTGCGTTTTGCCGAGCGCAAACACCGGAATGAGGACGCAACCGCCGCGGCGAAATGTTTCGTCGATGGCGGCGGCGAGGCGTTTCTCCTCGGTCTGGCGCGACCACCCCGCGGGCATGGCGTTGTCGCCGCGCGTGCATTCGGTGATGAGCACGTCGATTCCACTCTCCGGGAAAACGCCGGGGAGCATGAGCGTCTGCTCATCGAAGTTAACATCGCCAGTATAAAAAATCGTGCGGCCTTCCGCGCGCAGCAGAATGCCGGAGGAGCCGAGCACGTGACCCGCGTCCCAATATTCGAAGGTGAGCGCCTCACTGCTGCCGACACGGTCGCCGCTGGTGGCATACGGCTGTCGGTAGGCGCAGAGGTGCCAGAGATCGGTGGCGCGTTCCGTTTCTCTATGCGTGAAGAGCGGATAGAGCATCGTCCCGAGTTCTTCGCGCTGGCGCATCATGACGTTGACGGAATTGTGCAGTAACGCGCTCCCGATCTCTCCCGTCGCTTCCGGCATGAATACGCGCGCTTTCGGCTGCCGCCGCATCAGCACGGGCAACGTGCCGATATGATCCTGATGCGCGTGCGTGATGAGAACGGCGTCGATGTCGCGGCCATCGATTGACCTCCAGTTCGGCAGCGCGTTCTCGCCTTCTTCCTTTGGATGCATGCCGCAATCGAGGATGAGACCCGCGCCGCCCGCTTCGAGATAGTAGGAATTGGCGCCGATCTCGGTGCGGCGGGTCAGGTTGATGAATTTCACGGGCGGCTTCGCCGGGTTATTGGTTATCGGTTAATGGTTTTGTTGCCCATGCGCGGATGAAGTCGTCGGTTGTGCGCAGGTGCACGTCGCGGAAGCCGGCGCGGGTAAGATAAGTTTCGATCTCCTGCGGAGTGGAACATTCGGTGATGTGCGGCGGGCGTTGTTGCGGCGGGAAGGCGCGATGGGCTTCGAAGACTTTCCAGCCGCCATCGGAACAAAGGTTGGCGTTATCGACATAGAACCTGCCGCCGGGCCGCAGCACGCGCCTGGCTTCGAGCACGTAGCTGTACCGGTCCCAACTTTCCAGATGCATAAACACCACTGTGCAATAAACAACGTCCACCGACTCGGGCGGGATGCCGTGCAGATTATAACCATTGATCTCTTTCAGCTCGATGTTTGAAAAACCGCGCAGCCTTTCCGCCGCGTGACGTAGCATGTGCGCCGACACATCGCAGCCGATCCAGCGCCGGCAACGCGGCGCCACTTCTTTGCCGACGCGGCCAATGCCGCAGCCGATCTCCAACACCACATCGCTGTGAAAAATGCCCACCGTTTCCTCCACGATCTGCAAAGTCTCGCGCCCGGTTTTTTCGAAATCGCTTTCCTCTTTCGAGCCGATGACGTGCATCTTGGCACGATCGAGCGTGTCGGAGAGTGAGCTCCAGACTTCTTTGTATTGGGAACGCGTGGGCTGAGGAGCGTTGTCTTGCCGCATGCGTGACGTTGATCTTAGTATAGAACTCTCCTGCCGTAATGCCTCGCTCTTCAACGCTGAACAGGCGCCCTAGCCTGGCCGATCCGGCAGGCGAAGACTGGGCCTGAAAGGATTTGAACCTTTGACCCTGCGCTTATCAAGCGCATGCTCTAACCAGCTGAGCTACAGGCCCGGTTTGCGAGGCTGCAAACGTGGCGCGCCGCTGTAGGTAGTCAACA
>JBBPYF010000044.1:0-27000 GCA_038200165.1 Chthoniobacterales bacterium
AAAAAGGTCGAACTGAGGCTCACGAGAGCGCCTATGACGATGACGAACCACAACACGCCGGGCAACCCGGTGAGCACGGCGTCCAGGCGGAGTCGACGAGCTTGGATCATTTGGCTGTAGGCCCGAAGGGTTTCCCCATGCAAAAGCTTCTGACCTTCGGTTGCGGGTTCAAAGGTAACCAACCTGGCCTCAAAATCGTTCACCTTCTCTACGCCACCACTCGGAACCTGCCCGCGTCGTTGCAGCGGCCACGCTTCGTGGATCACGTAATCCAGGTATTGACGTAGATTTTGCTGCAATTGCGAACGCCGCGGCTCGGGGTAACCGCCCACCTGCCGGTACAAGACACCCAGCGCGGTGGCTTCCCCGGAAATGGTTGCTGCGGCATCGGTGTGAGTCTGCCAGACGCTCACCGCAATCAAGGCCACGGCCAGTCCATAGAAAACCATCACCGCCTGCATCATGGCACTGGTGAAAACGGACTCTTCCGGCCCGAGTTTCAAACGCGGCAGGATATGGCGGCTAAAGATAGCCAGCCCGCTGAGAGCAAAAGCGCAGAGTAGAACCAGGATGGCTGCGCCAACTAGGACTAGCGGTAGATTAAATAGAGAATCAAACATTGCACCGTTCTTTCCCCCATTCGTTCTACAGCGTTAATCTCACAAGGAAACGCCAATCTCCGGTCATGTGAGTCGCCGTTGCGCGCGCAACTCCCGGTAATCCTACCGGAACAGCGGAGCCGCCCGGGCGCTCCGGTAGTCGCCATGATCATGGATCCGTGAAATCGTGGCCCGAATTATGCGTTATCCGGTTACTTGCGGGAAAAGGGGAAATGAGGCTTCGCCATAACATCAAAGTCACAGTTCAGGTGCGGCCGGCAACGGGCTCACAGGCTTGGGAGGTTTGCCACGCTGGAAAAGTTTGCGCCGTT
The DNA here is from genome assembly GCA_038200165.1 of Chthoniobacterales bacterium. GTDB lineage: Bacteria > Verrucomicrobiota > Verrucomicrobiia > Chthoniobacterales > UBA10450 > AV69. The sequence goes on from JBBPYF010000044.1 coordinate 932, forward strand.
TTCTCAGGTGACCGTGCTGCGGAGAGGGCGCTTGGTTTAGCGAGGGCAATTGCGATATTCCGCCGTTGCGAGGTGGAAGTGCTCGACCGGTCAGATGAGGAGGCGGGGCGTGCAAAAGAGACCTTCCGGTTTGAAGGAATCTTACAACGGTGGCGGCGCCGACACGTCAACGGCAAAGAGCTTATCCAGAACTGTTGGCAGATATGTCTACGCCAGCTGCGCGGGCTCGAATCCGGGCGAGGCCGCTATGCCGGCTATAGCCGGATCCCGTGCCCAACGCCGAGCCTCAGCGACGCGGTTGCCCGCATCGAACAAGCGTTAGCTGCTCTTATCTTCAGACGACCCATGCACTGAACGGTACGACGGCCACGGCAGCGCACTGCTCCGCCGCGCGATCGAGCTCTGATCGGTGTGACGTTAGCTTTTATCAGTCGCTGCGGATGATGCGGGTACGTGGGAATTTCCACATATCGACAAGACACTCCCACTTCCGTCTATCGGATCCCGGCGAGTGACCAGTGGACACCAGCTTGAGCCGAACTACACTTGCTTATGCCCGCTAAGCGGCGCACTTCGAAGCGGAAGGTAGCAAGCAAAGGCTACGGCTGGATTCCTGATATACCGGACCAGCGGGATTTTCTTTATGCGGCACCGATGGCTTTTCTGCGGGCGCTGCCGGATAAGGTGGACCTGCGGGAGCTTTGTCCGCCGGTCTATGACCAGGGACAACTGGGTAGTTGCACGGCTAATGCCATCGGCGGCGCGATCGAGTTCGATCAGATGAAGGAGAACCTGCCGGAGGTATTCGTGCCTTCCCGGCTATTCATCTACTACAACGAACGCGCGCTGGAAGGCAGTATCGACTCGGATTCCGGCGCGATGCTTCGCGATGGAATCAAGAGCGTGGCCAAACAAGGCGCATGTCCCGAGCCGATGTGGCCGTATCTCATCGTGAAGTTCAGGACCAAGCCAGCGATGAAATGCTACAGCGAAGCGGCCAAGCATACGGCGGTGAGCTATCAGCGTCTTATCCAGTCGCTGTCGCAGATGCAGGGTTGCCTGGCTTCGGGTTATCCGTTCGTCTTTGGCTTTACCGTTTACGAAAGCTTCGAGACGAGCACGGTGGCGCGGACCGGTCACGCCCCGATGCCGGGGACACGGGAACGGGTTCTGGGCGGGCATGCGGTTTGCGCCATCGGCTACGATGAGAGTAAGCGCTGGTTTATCTGTCGCAATAGCTGGGGAACGAGCTGGGGTATGCACGGGTATTTCACGCTGCCTTACGATTACTTAACGAGCTCTGACTTGGCGGCGGATTTCTGGACTATCAGAGTGGTGAGTTAGCTGGTTCTGCCGTAACTCAGGCTTCCAGCCTGATCTGTCGTGCATGCTTCCAGCGCACCTCAGCTCAGTGGCTCGCCGGAGAACGAGCAGGCAGGATGCCTGCTCGACTGATCAGGCTGGAAGCCTGAGTTACGGCCTGCTTTGCTCCGCTCGAAATGACATAACAGCAAGGTATACTGCGCGCGACCGTGAATAACTGGAGTGGCAAACCATGGATGAGCGCAACCGTAATTACAGCTACTGCTGGTCTGCTCTACCTCCTGACGGCGGCGCGCGATATTACGGTGGGTGATTCGCCTGAGCTGATCACGGTGGCGGTCACGCTCGGGGTGGCTCACCCGCCAGGCTATCCCCTTTTCACCATGCTGGGGCATCTGTTCAGTCTTCTGCCGCTCGGGCATGTTCCATTTCGCGTTAATCTCCTCTCCGTCACCTGCGATGCGCTCACGGCCGGCGTGGTTTTTCTCACGGTGTGGCAGCTTTGCCGATCACAGGTGGCGGCGGCGATGGCGGCGCTGGTTCTCGTGGTAAATGCCACCTTCTGGACCTGGTCGCTGGTGGCGGAAGTTTTTCCATTAAACAATCTGCTCGCCAGCCTCTTCATCTACGCGCTGGTGCGATGGCAGGAAAAGCCGGAGCAGCCAGCTGCGTTGATTGCTGCTGCCTTTGTTGCGGGGCTCGGGCTGGCCAATCACCAGACAATCGTGCTTCTGGGGCCTGCGTGCGCCTTCGTGGTCTGGCACGTCTTCCGGCGTTGCCGACAGGGCGACGGCTACAGGGTTTTGCGCGCGCGCCACGTCCTGATGGCCGGCGCCGCTTTTCTCCTCGGTCTGCTGCCATATCTTTACGTGCCGTGGGCTTCGGCGCGGCATCCGGAATACAATTGGGGCAATGTTTCTTCTCTGCACGATCTCATCGCGCTGGTCGCGCGGCGAAGTTACGGCAGCGCGCACCTGGTCAGCACGCCAGGTTACTCCGGCGGCTCGGCGCTTTTGCGAATACTCGCGCTTCTCCGCTCGATCGGATGGCTCGGCTGCGTGTTAGCATTGGCAGGTTTGATCCAGGCATACCGGCGGCAACGCTGGTACTTCTGGTTCGTGCTCATCGCCTTCATCTGCGTCGGCCCGTTCTTCGTTGCCATCACCAATCTCAATTTCGCCACCGCGCCTTCCGCGCTGTTCGTCCTGCAACGGTTTTTCCTCCTCTCGCATGTCGTGATCGCACCGCTCTACGCTTTCGGGTTCCTTGCCGCGGGTGATTTGTTCCCTGAGTCCGCGCGTCGGGGCGCGTGGCGGCGCGTGGGGACAAGCGTTGTTCTCCTCTGCCTTGCGGCGATCACGGCTTTCCACCACCGCCGCGTCGACCAAAGCCGCAATACCATTGCCCGCACCTTTGGGGACGATATGTTCGCCACGGTCGAGCCGGGGAGCATTCTTATCGCGACGGGTGATGGCATCGCGCTGCCTCTGGTTTACCTCCAGCAGGTCGAGCGGACACGCCGTGACGTGACGCTGGTGCTGCTGCCGTTGCTCGCCGCCGATTGGTATGTGGGGCAATTGCGCGCGCGATACCGGGATTTGCACCTTCCGTTCGATCGCTACGACGCTCGAGAAAAAAACCTCCGAACGTTCGTCGAAGCGAACCCGGGGCGGCTGATTTGCCTCGCCGGATCAATCGGGAACGATGCGAGTTTGAACCGGGATTACTGGCCGCGTCAGCACGGTCTGGTGGCGGTGGTCGAGCCGAAGTCAAAGAGGATGACCATCGATCAATTAGCGGTCGAGAACGAGCCGTTGCTCCGCCGTTATCGGCCGCCGTTGCCTCAGCGTATCCGGCCGGAGAGTTTCGAGAAAGATATACTCGATGCTTATGCCTGGCCGGCGTTTCGGCTCGGGGATCAATACGAGCGCGCCGGTGCGGGCCAAGAGGCGCGGGCGTGGTACGCGAGAGCTTTGAGCATTGATCCGTATCTCGCGGGACTGCGGGCGGCGCTCGCGCGAACGCAGTGATCGGTCGCGTGGATGGCGGCCGGCGTTCGCCGCGGCGAACGCCTCTACACATTCGCGGCCTTTTGTGTAGAGGCGGTCTGTGACCGCCGAAGGAAACGTAATCTGCTGCGAAGACTCGGCGGACCGCCGCTACAGGTTGGCTTTGCGTTCCGCAGGCAAGGCCGGTCAGCCGTTCGCGCACGAAGCATTTCACAACCGCACATACGCTTATGACTGGAATCATCGGCACTCTTATTATCGGATTGGTCGTCGGCGCCATCGCCAAATTGCTCATGCCGGGACGCGATCCCGGCGGCTGCATTATCACCATCCTGCTGGGCATCGCCGGAGCATTCGTCGCTGGCTTTCTCGGGCGCGTCGTCGGCTGGTACGAGCCAGGGCGGCCGGCCGGTTTTATCGCGTCGGTCATTGGCGCGATCCTGCTGTTGCTGATCTACCGTCTGATCCGCGGCCGCTCAGCCTAGCGCGTTGTAAGAGGCGCTTGTGCCAAAGCGCCGGTTGACGCCTCGCGTTTGGGGCCGTGGCTTTGGGCGTGGCACGGCGGCGTTTGGCACAAACCCCTCTACAACTGGCGCGCGATCATGCGTGCGCCTGGCGGCAATTCGCGCAGACGTTCCCGCACTTCCTTACCGCAAATCCCGGCGGCCGCGCACCGGCGTAAATGCGTTCGCGTAGATGTAATCAGCCACTCGCCGCCCCTGAGCGATGCCTTCGGTTTTGTCGAATGCCCAGTGAATGCCGAGGTAAATCCGGCTCTGGCCATTTTCCTCCTCAGCCTGCGAGAGCGATGAGAAGCTGCGCGTGATGACCGGGCGCACGTTCCCGTTGTTGTCGCGGGTGACGCCGTTGAATTCGTCCGAGGTGAAGCTGAAGGCGATGCGATCGGTCCGGTAAAAGCGCCGCAGTGTTTCAAAAAGCGAACCGCCGATGCCGCCATGCCCGGATGGATACGATGGAAATGGAGGAGTGAAATCCGGCCCAGCGAGATTGCTGGCGGGCGCGCCGAGCGGCGTGAAATCAGGATCGCCGGTGGTGGCGTCGTTGCCGTCGCCTGCTTCGGTCGGCCCGGTGCCCGGGTCGGATTCCCGGATACCAGTGACCGGGCGCCAGTATTGATAATAATACTTCGATTCCCACACGGCGATGGCACTATCCGCCATGGCGACGTTGACGAGAGCGAGAAGGCGGGCGAACTCGGCGACATTGCGGCTGGTGCCCATCTGGTCTGCGATCCTGACCGTTATTTGATTATAGAGACGAGGCGGCGCGCACAGACTCGGCGTGCCGTCGTAAGCCCAGAAAATTCCGATAATCGTTTCCTCTGGCGTGCGCGTGGTGGGCGTGACGACGCCGTCGCCGCCCACCGTCTTCGCCTCGTCATAGGCTTCGGCATACTCAGCGCTGGTCAGGTCCGGGGGAACGGGCGTGCGGAATTGATCTGACGAACGCAGCACGAATGGCTTCACTTCTCCCCAGTAAGCGCCGAACGCGAGCGGGTGCTGGCTGATGGGGTCCTGGCGCCATTTGCCTGGGGCATTGCTCGCGATGAAGTCGATGCCGTAGCGGGGCTCCGGCCGTTGCGAGCCATCATTGGCGCGCAGGGCGAGAATAGCCGCGGCGGCACGATGCCCGAGATCGATGCCATCACTTTTCCAGCGGCCGTTCGGGAGCCGGTTCAGATCATCGGCCAGGTATTGCTGAAAGGTGGGAGTTTGTGAGGGAAACATCGCTTCAAGCGTCTCGCAGGCTGCCTGCGCGATAGCTGCCTCCATGGAGGCAGCGCGGTCTCCGCGCAGTCCAGTGTAACTGCGGTAACGGCCGGTAATGGCATTGACCGCATCGAAGACGGCGATGTGCACGATGGCCATGGCCCGGCTGGCGCGCGTCGGCCCAAGTTGTTCACCGAAAACGCGGCTTTCGCCGGGAGAGAGCGGCGTGTGATCCAGGCCGCTGGCGTCAATCGCGATCTGATTCCAATGGCGGACGCGTTCGGTCGCATCGGCGCGCTGCGGCAGGGAACGCTGCTGCGCGCGCGGCACCGCGGCATTTCTCCCGTAATGTTGACCCCAAACTTCATTGAAATCGCGGAATCCATTCTGCGCGAACCCAGGCGCGACCACCCCACAAACCACCACTGTTCCGACTACGACAAACTTACGCATTGTATGATAACTCTCGGGTTGGAATTTCGGTTCAATCGCGAAGCGACCGCTCCGCGCCAGCGCCAAAGCCATAGCAGCGCCTTTTCCATAGCCAAGTGAAATTTGCTGATTACTTTGATTTTTCTGGCGACTCCGTCCTTTTGAAGGGAAAGCGAAGGCTCATTTTTCCCGCTCGCGGGGGGATGTTGAAGAGACCAGTATGAAAACGGCCCTATTAGATTAGTCGTGAAAAATATAGCAAAGCGGATATTTCTCAAAACTGTAGAGAATTGACTCCCGGCTTCGAATAAGTCTCCGCCGTTTCAGCACGCGAACGCTGGTCGCAAAGCTCATTGCGAAAACATGTCACTCAGGTGACCCGAATTCGGTTGCGCGATTTCCCTGCTGATGCGGTGGTAAGCCAGCGCTGTCGTCGCTCCGCCAGATGCACCCGCCTACTCGTCTTACAATCTTACTCGCTTTTGCCGCGCTCTATCTCATCTGGGGTTCGACCTATCTCGGCATTCTCTTTGCCATCCGTTCCATTCCGCCATTTCTCATGGCCGGATCCCGTTATCTCACTGCTGGTCTCATTCTCTATGCGATCGCACGCGCGCAGGGCGCGAAACGTCCTGCGGCCATCACCTGGCGCAGCGCGGCCATCATTGGGGCATGTCTGCTCCTCGGCGGGAATGGTGGCGTCACCATTTCCGAACAATACATCGATAGCGGATTGGCCGCCGTCATCGTAGCAACGGTGCCCATCTACATCGTGCTGCTTTCGTGGGCAAGCGGACAGGCGTCGCGGCCCAGCCTTCCGGTCATAATTGGTCTTGCCGGCGGATTTCTCGGCGTAGCCATTTTGATGGCGCCCTCGCTCCACTTTGCCGGAGACGAGACGCACCGGCCCGGCATCGGGATGCTCATCCTGCTTTTCTCATCCTTCATCTGGTCGGCCGGCTCGCTCTATTCCCGGCGCGCGCATAATGCCGACTCGCCTTTCCTCGCTGCCGGCCAGCAAATGATCTGCGGCGGCGCGCTGCTGCTGCTGGCTGGGCTGATCGCGCGTGAGCATGTCGAATGGCACGCCATCACTGCGCTCTCCATCGGGGCGTGGATTTACCTTGTCCTTATCGGCGCCATCATCGGCTTCAGCGCTTATATTTTTCTGCTGCGGCACTGCGATCCGGCAAAGGTCGCGACCTACGCCTACGTCAATCCGATCGTTGCCGTCATTCTCGGGGCGCTTTTCGCCGGCGAAACATTGAGCGCGCGCGCCATCATCGCCGCAGCATTGATCATTGGTTCGGTCGCAGTCGTCATTACCGCGCAACAGTTAAGAGCGAAGGCAGCGGCGCCGGTTTTAGTTCCTAGCGTCCAGCGCGAGCGCGGTTCGTCTTTAGCCCGAGCCAAAGGAGGTAGCCAAGAAAAATGACGGCGAGGAGCGGCGAAAAGGAGGAGCGTAAATCAATAACGCTGCCGCTGCCGGCGAGCCGCCCAGCGAGCGCGTAGAGCGCGTGCGAAATGGGGTAGCTCGCGGTCCAGCCAATGGCGATAAAGACCAGCAGGCCCACTTCGAAGCCGCGGAATTGCGACATGGCGGCGGACATGGTGAGCGCGGCCAGCGGCACCGCGGCGATGACATAGGAGCCGCCCTCGGTGCGCGGATTGAAAAGCATGAGGTAGACGGCTGCCCACGCCACGGTCATCACGACCCCATGCGCGAGGTTGTGGCGACGTGTTGTCCAAAACGCAGCCAGCAGCGTGAGCGGCGCCATGGCAAGACGGAGGAGCCAAAGCGCACGAGTGGGCAGATTGATCGAAAGGGCAGTGAGCAGACCGTTAATGTCGGTGTTGCGTATATTCGCCTCGGCCGGGTTGCTGGAGAGCCGCGATTTTTCCACGAACAACTGATATTGCTCCGCGACATAGGCCGGCTGTTGCAGGACAAAAGGAATGAGGAGCGCCGCCAGCAGCGCAATCGCCGCACGCAATCGCATCGCAGGAAAAACCGCGCCTGCGAGCAGCAGGAGCACCGCCATTTGCGGCTTGAGGGCAAAACCGAGGCCGAGCCAGAAGGCAGCGCGGTTCCAGCGCTGCTCGATCATATCTGTGGCAGCGGCGGCCGAGGCCGCGGCGAGAACGATGTTCATTTGCCCGGCCATGGCGCTGCCGATGGCGACCGGTGCAATGAGCAATGTCAGGCCGAGGAATGCCGCGCGCGCGATCGCGGGGCCGATGTGCCGTGAGAGCCGCCACGTCGCCCAGGCGAGGAATGCGATTGTGACCGCACGAAAAGCGATCTCGTGACCTCGCGACGGCAGACCGAGAAAGGGCACGCCCAGCGCGGCGGCGGAGGGCAAGTAGAGGAAACCATGGATCGAGGTCAGCTCATAGATCGGTCTATGCTCGATCCAGGCGAGGGAGGCGCCGCGATATGCGGGAACGACGGTGCGTTTAAAGCCCTGATGCGCGGAGAGGCCGCACACGACGACGGCGATGGTCGCCCAGAGAATCCAGGCCAGCAGCGTCGGTCGCCGTGTTATGGAGCTTTTCTCCAGCATTCGATGAAAGCTATTCGGCGCGGCCCGCTGCGGACAATTAGTTTTGAAGCCAGCGGAAAACTGCGCGTCAGGCAGGTTAATTTTGCACGCCTTGTGCGGTTGTGACTACAGTCAGTTCCTCGCCTGAGACTCACAATGGAGCCACCGAAAAAAGAAACCATCGAAGTGGTGCAGAAGAACTGGCGCGCCGAAGTGGAGACGGCGCGCGTTTACCGAGATCTGGCTGAGCGCGAACCTGACGAAAAGCGGAAGGCCATTCTCATTCGTATGGCCGAAGCGGAAGAACGCCACGCCCAACGTTGGGAGCAGAAACTGCGCGACATGGGCCAGCCGGTCCCGCGGTTGGCCGACAATTTCTGGACACGTTTCCAGCGCAAATTCACCCGCTCGCTCGGCACCGATATCGCCATTCGCCGCATGGAAGCGGCCGAGGAAAAACACGAGCGCGAGTTCAACGCGCAGCGCGACAGCGCGCTCGCGGGTGAGCACGACGTGCAGGAATTCCTGCGCACGAGCGCGCTCGAGGAGAAGGCGCACGCCCGCGCGCTCAACGTCATGGCTGGACCGCCCGCCACACCGAAGAGTTTACTGGAAAACATTCTCAAACGCGAACGCTGGCACGGACGCGGCGGCAGCTGGGTGGCGGACGCCATCTACGGCGTGAATGACGGGCTCGGCGCCGTCTTCGGCATCGTTTCCGGTGTGGCCGGGGCGACGAACAACCAGCAGCATTACGTCCTCATCTCCGGTCTTGCCGGGATGCTCGCCTCCGCTCTCTCCATGGGCGCGGGCGCGTATCTCGCGGTCAAGAGCGAGGGCGAAGTTTACGAAGCGGAGATCGCGCGCGAGAAAGCCGAGGTGGAAGAGAACCCTGAGGAAGAAATCGAAGAGATGGCGCTCTTCTATCAACTCCAGGGATTCAGCGCGGAAGAATCACAAAAAATGGCGGAGCGCCTCGCCGAAGATCCGCAGCAGCTCGTCCAGGCCATGGCCCAGAGCGAGCTCGGTCTCTCCGAACACCGCTTCCCGAACCCGTGGAAATCCGCGGCCTCGGCCTCAATCTCCACGGCGATCGGCGCATTCATACCCATCGTTCCATTCTTCTTCATGAATGGATTACCGGCGGTGATCGCTTCATTTGGTGTGAGCATCATCGCGCACTTCGCCGTCGGCGCGGTGAAATCACTCATCACCATCCGCTCCTGGTGGGCCTCCGGCTTTGAAATGACGCTCGTCGGAGTAATCGAAGCCGTCGTCACTTACGGACTTGGTCTCGCCTTCGGCGCAATGGCGTAAAGCAAACTCGCAAAAGCGCGGCACGCGTTGCGGGGGGACGGCGCCACCGCCAAATTGTTACGCGCTTTCGCTCTGCATTCGGTCGCACTCGGCTTTGTACGCTTCGATGAGCGCCGTCAGTTTCGTCTGGAAACTGTCTTGCGCGGAGTAAACTTCGCCGAGCCGATCGCTGAATTGCTTTTGCTTTAACTCCTCTTCGACGGCCAGGGTCAAGCCCGCCAGCCGCTCGAGGTTCGCGCGGGAATGGAACTCCAGGTCCCGAAGCTGCGCGAGCACGGTGAGCGATTCCTCCAGTGCAGCGGCCGGTCTGGGCGCGGCAATTGTCTGCTCTGGCGCGATTGTTTCAGCCGGTGCGATGTTCTCGGGAGCAGGCGCGACGTTCTTTTTCTTCTTCGCTTTTTTGCCCGGCTGCTCCGTGGTCGCGTCTGTCGCTTCGGCGCCGTGATGTTTCTTTTCCTGGGTGACTTTCTTGGAGTGGGCGACGTTGCGGGGATCGGACATGGAGCTAAAGGACAGCGCTTTTTTCTCGCAGCAAGTTTCTTCTCCGCAAACGAAACGCCCGCAGGGTCATGTCACCATCACCGGCACCCTCAGTTCCTTCGGCACCCGTTTGGCGATCTCTTCCATGACTTCATTCGCGTATTCCAGCAGGAGACGCTTTTCGCGTTCAGTCATCTGGCGCGGTTTCAGGTCGAGCACGCAGAGCGAGCCGATGGGCTGGCCATTTGGCGCCAGGATCGGCACTCCTGCGTAGAAACGGATGCCATGTTCCTTGAGCAGCGGGTTATTGGCAAAACGCCGGTCGCGCGCGAGATCCTCAATGACCATGACCTGGTTCTTCGCGACCACGTGGCCGCAGACGGAGACGTTGCGCGGCGTCTGGCGCGCTTTGGCCAGGTCTTCAGGCAGGCCCGTCTGCGATTTAAAAAACTGCCGGTCGCGATCGATGAAGGTGATGGCAGCGATGGGCACTTCGAAGATGCGCGCGAGCTTGGCCGTGATGCGATCGAAGACTGGCTCGGCCTCGGTATCGAGCAGGTTGAGTTCAGCGAGCGCGGCGAGACGTTCTTCTTCGTCGCCGGGAATCGGCGCCGGTGTCATTTCGTCGGTCAGCTCGGGAGCGAGTTTGGGGATTTGCTCGAGCGCTTCGGCCAGGGTGGTGACGACTTCCTCTGCCCCGGCGTCGCGGAGTCGCGTGGCTGCTTCGTCTTCTCTCGTCGCCCACAGGCAGACGACGATTTTTTGTTGTGGCAAAAGCGAGCGCAGCTTGAGGCAGAGATACCGCGCGTGCACGACGGTGGAAGGCGGCACGACGGAGATGCAGACAACATCCACGTCTGCCTCCGCCACCAGCTCGATCATTTCGCCGGCGACGAGTTTCGCTGGTGCATTTTGCGCACCGAATCCTTGCTGCCGCAGCAACTGCGTGAGCATGGCGCCGGCCAGCTCATCCCGTTCGGCGCGCGCGGGCACACAAAAAACGCGGCAGTTAAGCGCGATTATCCGTGGCGAGGTGTCGCCCCCCGACGCCTCGGTCTTTGGTTCCGGCACCGGCTGGCTGGCGAAATCTTCCACCAGGTCACGAATGCCTTGCTCGACTGCGAGTCGCTGCTCCTCATCAATCGCATCGCGGCGCCGATCCATTTCCGCAGAAGTGATTACTGGAATGAAGATGGAGTCGTAGAGTGCGCCCAGCGAATGCGCCTTCACATACGCGTGCGCCATGTCGCTGGCTTCGTTCAGGTCAAGCGCGAGAAGGCGCTGATAGCATTCCTCTGCGGGAGTGAGCGCCTCCTCATCACTCAGGACCACGCTTAGAAAAGAAAGTCGCGGGACGTGCCGGCCGATGACGACGAGGCAGACGGTGAGCGGCGTGGTAAGGACAAGACCGAGCGGTCCCCAAAGCCACGTCCAAAACACGGCGGCGACAATGAGCGCGATGGATGAGACGCCGGTGTGCGCGCCGTAGAGGAGCGGCTCCATCACGTTATTGAGGATGAGCTCGAGCACGGCGAAGAGTGCGACGGTGAGCAGCGGCATTGTCCATGAAGGCGAGACCGCCAGCGCAAGCAGAGTGGGCAGGACGGTTGCGATCCACGGTCCGAGATAAGGAATGAAACGCAGCACAGTCGCGAGCGCGCCCCAGAGCAACGCATTGGGCACACCGATGAATGAGAGGCCGATGGCAATGACGGTGCCGTAGGTGAGATTGACCAGGAGCTGCATGAGCAGATAACGCGAGACTCGATGTCCCGCATCATCGAGTGCGCGAGTAGTGGCGCTGATGCGGCCCTGCCCAATGAGGCGCACGAGGCGATTGCGCAAATCTTCGCGTTGCAAGAGCATGAAAATGACGAGAATCAGAACGAGCGCGGCGGTACCGAGCGGCCCGAGCAGCGGCGCGATGATTAATTTGACGAGCTCAATCGGGTTCGCTTTCGAGGTCTCGATCACCTGCACCTGCATCGGCGGCGGATTAGGTGGGGAAGCGACTGCAGTCTCGGGTTTGCCGGCTTCCTGCGCGATCGTGGGCGGAGGTGACGCTGATTGACCGGGCAATTCCTTTTTTAACTCCTGCACCGTCTGAGAAAACCTGGTGAAGGCGCCGCTTTTTGGCGCCTGAAAGGAGTGGAGCTTGGCCGAAATGTTATCTTTGTACTGCGGCAGCTTGGTCGCGAGATCTACCAGCTGGCGGGTGAGGACCCAGCCCGCGCCGCCGGTCAAGCCGAAGATCATCAGCACCACGAGCAAGACGGCGGCGATGCGCCCGATCCAGCGTTCTATCCAGGAGACGACCGGCGAAAGTAGAAAGGTCAGCAGCGCGGCGAGGGCGAGCGGGATGAGCAAATCGCGCCCGAAATAAAGCACGCCGATGACAAAAACCGTGAGAAGAATAGCCCAGATACCGACGAGAGCGTCGGAAGCGGCGGTTTTGGTTTTCGGCGCTGGCATGGGGGAAGCTGTTAAAAAAATAACGCGCGCACGAAAGCTATGCCAGAAAATCGGTTTGAGCCATTTTCATCTGAAGGAACAACCGCCGAAAGCGTAGCGATCCGCACACCGTCATTGTGAGCGGAGCCCATTCAACTCGCTGCGCTTGCTCAGGGTAAACTCCGCGGAGTCGAAGAATACCGTGGAAGCGAGCTTAAAAGTTTCGCCACGGGATTTGCCCGACTTCGCTTGGGATGACGAGATGCATTTATTAGACGAATGTTGGTATCTGAACGCGAGTTCACGCGTAGAAGTTCCTGTGTCCTCCCCTTATCTCGCTTGTCCGAACTGCGATGCGCTCTTTCTCGAGCCAGTCATTCAGGAACGTGAACGGGTGATTTGTCCTCGCTGCACCACGAAGCTTTTTTCTCGCCGGCCAAACTTTGTGCACCGTGCCGCGGCGCTCGTTTTTGCGGCGGCGTTCTTTTTTATTCTGGCCAATGCTTTTCCCTTTCTCACCTTGCGCGCTGATTACCGCGAAAGCGATATGCTGCTGGCAGGCGCGGTCTCGGGCTTGCAGGCGGACGGTTTTTCCGCGCTGGCGACCATGGTGGCCATCTTCACCCTGGCAGCGCCGAGCGTGCTCATCGCTACGCTGCTCTATGTTTTGCTGCCGCTTTTGCGCGACCGACGTCTGCCCTGGGCGCTGCATCTTTGCCGCGCCATTCACGAAGCGCGTCGGTGGAACATGGTGGAAGTTTTTTTGCTCGGAGTTCTTGTTAGTCTGCTCAAACTGGGAAGTGTCGCCACTCTCACATTGGGCACTTCATTTTGGGCCTTTGCCGCACTCATTGTCTGTCTTGCGGCAGCGCTGACAGCGATTGATCAGGCCGAGTTGTGGGACAAGCTGGAGGCTGCGCGTCCGTGAATTTCGATCCGGCATCGGCAGCGGCGCGCGGGCTGGCGCGTTGCCACTCCTGCGGCCGAGTGGAACTGGTCAGCGCAGAACATTGCCCGCGCTGCCATGCACCGCTGCACCTGCGCAAGCCGCACTCCTTGCAGCGCACCATCGCGCTCACTCTTGGCGCAGTGATTCTCTACCTTCCAGCAAATCTCCTTCCGGTCCTGCGCGTGGAAAGCACACTCAAAGGCGCGCAGCAAAACACCATCCTCGGCGGCGTGGTGCAATTCTGGCAAAATGGCGACTACCTTGTCGCGCTCATCATTTTCATCGCCAGCGTCATGATTCCCATCCTCAAGGTGCTCGCGATCGTGGCGCTTTGTCTGGCTGCGCGCTTCGGTTGCTGGCAGCGCGCGATGACGCGGCTTTATCGTGTGACCGATTACATCGGGCGCTGGTCAATGGTGGATGTTTTCGTCGTCGCCATCCTTGTCGGCGTGGTGCAGCTCGGCGGCGTGATGACGATCAACGCAGGCGAAGGCGCGCTTGCTTTTGCCGGAGTGGTCGTGCTCACGATGCTGGCCGCGCACTCTTTTGACCCGCGCCTCATCTGGGATGCGGCGGCGCGGGAGCAGCGCAAGGCCTTCGCGAAAAACGAAAGGAGAAGCGATCAGGTCACCCCCGGCGCCGCTTCGCTCTCCCATGCCTGACATTAACACGCTGCCGCAGCAGCTCTCGGATTCGCCACCGATCGCACCGGTCAGTCGACCGCCCCGTCGCTCCTGGTTTTCGCCGGTCTGGATAATTCCGCTGGTCTCCGCCTTGCTCGGGCTGTGGCTGGTTTGGCGGCATTACTCGGCCAAAGGTCCCGAGGTCACGGTGCGCTTCGAAACGGCTGAAGGCATCATCGCCGGTAAAACCCCGGTACTTTGCCGCAGCGTCAACATCGGCACCGTCTCAGTGGTCGAGCTGACCGACGACATCAAAGGCGTCATCATCACGCTCGACATGAACCGCGACGCCACCCGGCTCCTGGTCGATGACACACAGATCTGGGTCGTGCGCGCGCGCTATTCCTCGGCCGGCATCTCCGGATTGAACACGCTGGTTTCCGGTAACTACATCGAGCTCCAGCCCGGGGTTTCCAAAAAACCGCGGCGCGACTTTGTTGGATTGGAAAATCCGCCACCGACTCCGCCCGGCGTGCCCGGTGTTCATATCAAACTCATTGCCCAGCAGGCAGGCGGCCTCGGGCCCGGCGCCTCCATTGTTTACAAAGGCATCAGCGTGGGCAAACTCGAGACGCGCGTCTTTCATCCGGAAACGGGCGAGGTCGAGTTTACCGCTTTCATCGAAGGACAATACGCGCGGCTGGTGAGCGAGCAGACGCGCTTTTACAACTCCGGCGGACTGGATCTTAAAGTGGGCGCGGAAGGCGTCTCACTGCGCACCGGCACTCTGGAGTCGCTCCTGGCCGCGAGCGTGACTTTCACTGAGCCGGAGTCAAAAGATCTGGCGGCGCAGGCCATCGCCAATGGTCACACCTTCATCCTCTACAGCAATCTGGAGGAGACGCGTAAGGCCGATTTCAATCCCACCCTGCCATATCTACTGCTCTTCACCGCCAGCGTGCGCGGGCTGAGTCCGGAAGCGCCGGTGGAATTCCGCGGCATCCGCGTCGGGAGCGTGGTGGGCGCTTCCTTCAAATATTTGCCGAATGATCCCGAGCGCCGTGTGCCGGTGCTTATTAAGATCGATCCGGCGGCGCTCCTGCCCGATCGACCCGATCATGATCACGCCGCCGCCCAGGCCTTCATCGCGCAAAATGTGGCCAATGGTTTGCGCGCCAGTTTGAAAACCGGCAGCCTCCTCACCGGCCAGCTTTTCGTCGAGCTCGACTTTCAGAAGGACGCGCCGCCAGCGGCCATCGCCAGCATTAGCGGTTATGATGTGTTGCCCACCGTCCCCGCTTCCGGCCTGGATGAACTACAGGAAAAGGTCGGCGCGCTGCTGGAGAAGTTCAAAGCTCTGCCGGTCGAGCAAACCGTGGCAGATGCCAATGACGCGCTCGTGGCGGTGAAAGGCGCGGCGGGCAATCTGGACAAACTCAGCGGCGAGCTGGCGGGCAACAAAGATATCGGCGCGACCTTGCGCAACCTGCGCCTCACTTCGGAGCAACTGAAAACCGTTGGCGAAAACCTGACCGAAGCGACCGACACGGTGAAACACCAGCCGTGGCGGCTCATCTGGCCTTCCACCAAAAGTTACGAGGAGAGCCAGAGCCCACGTCCGCGACCCACACCCACGCCTTCACCGCGGAAAACGCCGCGAAAACGCTAAGCTGCCAGCGGAGTGGACTGTATCCGAAATTGGTAAGCAAGACCGCGCGAACTCTGCTTCAGGGGAGCGCACGCGCCCTCGCGTGCTGGCGATGACGCCCTCGTCATCGCGGACTTTTGTCTCCGATCATGCTCTACTCTCCTCCGCCAGAAAGTCCGTTTCGGCGAGGGCACCGGAACCAGCGGAGGGCGCGAGCGCTCCCCAGAAAAAGCCTTGCCGCGCGCGAAGCGTGTCGTTGCTCTTCCCGCATCATCTTTCTTCCTTTTCGGAAATTACGCTGCGCCACGCCGGTAATGTCGCATCAGGCGCCGCCGCACGCCGATAGCGTAGAGCAGGTAATACCCAATCACGCCGGCGGCCACCGCAAGCGAGATAATTGTTCCCGACGCAGTCAGCAATGAATGGGCCCCGCCACCGTGCCAGCCGCGCCACCAGCCGTAAGCCAGGCGAGCGGCGAGCGCGAAGACGACCAGCAACGCCAGCCACCGATTCGGCGTGTAATAAAATGCATCCTCATCAGCCTCCCACCTCGTCAGCGCCAGCGCCAGCATCCCAAGCACGGCACCACTGATCATTCCCGCCAACGCATAGACAAACGCCTGCCGAATCCAGAATGACATGCAGGCGGCGGTGAGCAGAAAAAATCCTGCGCCGAATGCCGTTGACCAGACATTGACCGTGGCGATCCAGCGCCTTCCCTGCCGCCGCGCGGTGCCGGCTCGATAACGTAAGGCAAACGAGAGCACGATGCCGCCAGCAAGCGCGACCACCACGCAGACAAACAAGGCCAGAATCAGCAGCGGCACGCCGCAAGCTTAGCGCCATTGCAATCGGCGCAAAAGTGGAGCACGGCCGTCCCGGCTGTGCGGCCGGCGGGCGTCTCGCCTGCCGAAGCAACGAGTTCACTCCTCCAGCGCCTGCCGAACCTAACCAGGCGAGAGGCCCGGTTGCCGCACAGGACGAGGACGCCTGTGCTCCCATTCAGCACGCACAGAAATGCAGGGCGCGATCCGCGGCGGGCGCCTCAGTTGCCACCGGTGTGCTGCAGGCCCAGCGTTGGCGTAATCGCGCAATGTGGTACTCCCGCCGCCGCGCAGCTCTGGCCTTGCATGAGAACGGCAGCGTGCGCGTTACGATTGAGCTTGGCGCGCCGGCGCCAGGATGACGCAATGATGCATGGGTGGCGATAAATAATTCCCGAGGACAACATGCTTATTATAAAAGCCATAATTATGCCAAGCTCCTCGCTTGACTCGTGTCAACCGCTTCTTCCCATTTCCGGCGCGGCAAATCCCGTCTTTGGGACGGCCGCGTGACGCGGGTTCAACGCTCGGTGAGCACAAACACAAACGGCCCTCGGGTTTATGACTAAAGCTTGTCTTTGGCATAGCCGTTGCGTATGGCTCGTCGAACACATTCGTTCAGTTCGCTTATCTTATGTACAGACGCATTATTTGCTTTTCAGTCGCCAGCGCGCTTACCGCCGCCGCGTTATTCGCCCAGGAAAAACCGCAGCTCACCGTCGACCAGCTCGTCGCCAAGAACATCGAAGCCAAAGGCGGGGCCGAGGCGTTGCACGCTCTGCAATCGCTTCGCCTCAGCGGCAAACTGCTGGTGAACGACGGCCAGATCGAGCTCGGCTTCGTCCAGACACGAAAACGGCCCGAAGCCATTCGCAACGAAGCCACCTTGCAAGGCATGACTGCAATCGATGCTTATGATGGCAAGGAAGGCTGGAAGATTTCGCCATTCCAAGGCCGCAAAGATCCCGAAAAAATGTCAGCCGATGACACCAAGGAGTTGGTGGAAGATGCGGACATGGATGGGCCGCTGGTCGATTGGAAAGCGAAAGGCAGCACGGTCGAAAATCTCGGCACTGAGGACGTGGACGGCACCGCGGCGCACAAGCTCAAAGTCGTGCGCAAAAATGGTGATGTGACTTACGTCTATCTTGATCCCGATCATTTCCTCGAGATTCGCATGGTGACCCAGCGCATCGAGCACGGCGCGCAAATGGAAACCGAAACTGACGTGGGTGACTATGAGAAGGTCGCCGACGTTTTCATCCCCTTCGCCAGAGAGAGCGGTCGCAAAGGTTCTTCCGATAAAGAAAAACTCGTTGTCGAGAAAGCCGAGCCGAACATTCCACTGGACGACGCCATCTTTCACTTCCCCGCAACCAAGTAGTCATCTTTATATGCGTTCTTCGAATCCACTCCTCGTTAGTCTATTTCTCGTTAGCTCAGTCGCGCTGGCGGAAGAAGCGCCGTTTAACTCCGCCACCATTTCCGGCCTTGGCGCGCGCAACATCGGCTCGGCCACCATGAGCGGGCGTATTTCTGCGCTCGCCGGCACCAGGGAACCTTCGGGCAAGATCACGCTCTACGTCGGCGCCGCCAGCGGTGGCGTCTGGAAATCAGAGGACAGCGGGACGCGTTATCGGCCGGTCTTTGACGAGCAGCCGGTGCAATCCATCGGCGCCATCGCCATTGATCCCAAGAATCCGAAGAACGTCTGGGTTGGGACCGGCGAATCGTGGACGCGCAACACCGTCTCCATCGGCGACGGCGTGTACAAGTCGACCGACGCCGGCGAGACCTGGACGAAAGCGGGATTGCCCAACTCAGAACGCATCGCCGCCATCGCAGTGAGTCCGAAGAGCAGCGACACCGTCTTCGCGGCTGTGCCCGGCGCGCTCTGGAGCGACTCGACCGATCGCGGACTCTATCGCACGAACGATGGCGGCAAGACGTGGGAGCTCATCCTCAAGGGCAGTAATCTATCCACCGGTTGCTCCACCGTCGTCATCGATCCCAACGATCCGAATGTGATGTTCGCTGGGTTGTGGGATTTTCGTCGGAAAGGCTGGACCTTTCGCTCGGGCGGCGATGGCCCGAACGCGCCTTCCGACAGCGGGCTGTTTCGCTCAACCGATGGCGGCGCGACCTGGAACGAAGTTACTACTGAGAACAGCAAAGGTTTCCCGAAGAAGCCTTACGGCCGCATCGCCGTGGCCATCGCGCCGTCTGACTCAAAACGCGTCTATGCCTTCATTGAATCCACCGACAGCGCGCTTTTCGTCTCCGATGACGGCGGCGCGACCTGGAACAAGCGCGACAAAAGCCAGTGGATGGTCTGGCGGCCATTCTACTTCGCCAACCTGATCGTCGATCCCAAGAACCCCGATCGCGTCTTCAAAACCGACGGAGCCATGATCGTGAGTGACGACGGCGGCAAAAGCTTCGCCACCGTCGGCGGGTTCGGCGGGATGCACGGCGATGTCCATTGCGTCTGGATCGATCCTATTAATCCGCAGACTGTCTTTGCCGGCGATGACGGCGGGATGTGGTATTCCTACAACAGCGGGAGCAAATGGTGGAAAGGCGGGAACCTTCCCGTCTCCCAGTTCTATCACCTCAGTCTCGATGATAATGACCCTTACCGCGTTTACGGCGGCTTGCAGGATAACAGCTGCTGGGTCGGCCAGTCGCAATACCCGGGCGGCATCACCAACGCGCAATGGGAAAACATGTACAATGGCGACGGCTTCTTTACTTTCCCTGATCCAGCCGATCCCGACTACCTCTATGCCGAGTTCCAGGGTGGCTATGTCGGTCGCGTCAACAGACACACCCACGAGTCGCGCGATATTCAACCCAAGCCGAACTACAAGGAGAAGCTGCGCTGGAATTGGAATACGCCCATCGCCCTTTCACCTAACGAAAAAGGAACGATCTACATCGGCGCGCAGTTTCTCTTCCGCTCACGCGATCACGGTCAGAATTGGGAGCGTATTTCACCCGACCTAACGACTGATGACCCGGAGAAGCAGAAGCAGGAACAATCCGGCGGCATCACGGTGGATAACTCGGCCGCGGAGATGCACACGACCATTTATTCCATCAGCGAGTCACCGAAGGACAAGAACGTAATCTGGTGCGGCACCGATGACGGCAATCTCCAGGTCACTCGCGACGGCGCCAAGACCTGGAATAACGTCGCTGGCAATGTGCCGAACCTGCCGCCTAATTCATGGGTCACCTGGGTGCAGGCGAGTAACTTCGATCCCGGCACTGCTTACGCCACTTTCGATCGGCATACCTTTGGCGACATGCAGCCGTATGTTTTCCGCACCACTGACTTCGGCAAGACCTGGACTCCGCTTGTTACCGCGCAAGATGCGAAAGGCATTCGCGGCTACGCTCACGTCATCAAGGAAGACGTAGTTAAGCCCGACCTGCTCTTTCTCGGAACCGAGTTCGGCCTCTACGTTTCCATCGACGGCGGCAAGACGTGGGCGCAATTTAAAGGTAATCATTTCCCCGCCGTGGCCGTGCGCGACCTCGCCGTCCACCCAAGGGATAACGACCTCGTGCTCGCCACTCATGGCCGCGGCATCTGGATCATCGACGACATCACGCCCTGGCGCGCCCTCACTCCCGAGCTTCTCCCGCTGGATGCGGCTTTCGTTTCCGCACGCCCGGTGCAGCAACGCATCGAAGGTCATGGCGGCTGGGCTAACGGCGATGCTGTGTTCGTGGGCGAGAACCCGCCGGACGCGGCCGTGATTACCTACTACCAGCGCAGCCGTCATCTCTTCGGCAAGTTAAAACTCGAAGTGCTCGATAGCTCGGGCAAAGTAGTCGACGAGGTGCCGGCAAGTAAACGGCCAGGCTTGAACCGCGTCACCTGGAATATGCGCATGAAGCCGCCGCGTGTCCCGCCGGCCGCGCAAGTAGCCTTCAACGGCGTGCGCGGTCCGCGCCTGCTGCCCGGAGTCTATACTGTGCGGCTAACGAAGAACGGGAAAGCGACCGAGACAAAGCTGACCGTGGGACTGGATCGCCGGGCAAAGTTTAGCGAAGGGGATCGCAAAGCACAGTTCGAAGCGGCGATGAGAGTGCACGCACTGTTCGGTGAAGAAAGCGCGCTCATGGATCGCATCCTTTACTTGCGCGGGGCGCTGGCCAAGACCGGCGGTGTGATTTCTGAAGGCGATCCTTTGCGCAAAACGATCAGTGACTTCGACGGCAAAGTAGACGCCGTGCGCAAGAAGATCGTCGCAACGACTGAAGGCGGCGCCATTACCGGCGAGGAGCGTTTGCGCGAGCACACGGACCAGCTTTATGGCGCGCTCTTGAGCTTCGAAGGCCGGCCGGGTCCATATCAGCTCGCTTACATCGATGCTTTGAAGCGCGAGCTAAGCGATGTCACAAATGAGTTCAGCAGTATCCTGACCAACGACCTGCCGGTGTTGAATGAGTCGCTGAAGGCAAAAGGTCAGCCAAAGATCACGCCGCCACCGGAGAAGCTCGCGCAGCAACTGACTCCACAAACCCTCGCGCGCGTGATGAACGACGCCCGAGGCCAGGAGAGCACGCGCATGCCGGCTGACTAGGATAGCTAACGCAGGTCGCAGGCAGCCGTTGATACCACGATTCGGACAGCGGAATTCACGTCCGCCGCTGAGTGGGCGTGGAGGTAAGGGGATTCGAACCCCTGGCCTTCTCATTGCGAACGAGACGCTCTACCAACTGAGCTATACCCCCAAGTAGCTAACCATCAGACCGTTATGTCTTGGTAAAGAAATGCGCATTTTCTGCTTTGCACACTGATTTGTTACACTGTAGGCTTGGAACGCATGAGAGCACTACAGAACGGCACAGGTGTATTTCAGAAAGTGGGCGAATGTCTCTATCGGTACTCAAACGGAGTTTATTATGCCCGCATTCGGGTTCACGGCAAGGAGATCAAGCGCAGCCTTGAGACGACTGACAGGACGCTCGCAAAACGAAAACTTTCCGAGTTTAGAGACAAACAGGGCCAAATTGATCGATCTCAGGGCAGGCTAACGCTGGCCGAACTGTGCGACCGATATTTGAAAACGGTTCAGCACCGAAAGGCTAAAACCGTTAAACGAAACATCCTCATTGCAGATCGTATTAAGGCCGACTGGCCAACGGGCAAGGTCACACAAGTTGCGAAGGTGAAGGCCGGCGACTGCGATGAGTGGCTGTCCAAGTACAAATTCGGTGTTGAGTCCCGAAACTTGCATATCTGGTTTCTCAAAAAGCTGTTCGCCAAAGCGGTCCGAGATGAAGTCATCTCGAAATCACCCGCCGCGCATCTGGAGTGGCAGAAGCGAGAGAAACCAATCCGCATTACGCCGACGTACGAACAGTTCAAAGCGATCATCGCAGACGTGGGCGGACAGCAATTCAACGCTGACGCAGAAGATAGCGCAGACTTTCTGGAGTTCCTCGGCCTCGCGGGACTCGGCCAAGCTGAAGCTGGCTCACTCACGCCTGCGGACGTGGACTTTCAAGCGCAGCGAATTATAACGTTCCGACATAAGACCACGACAGGCTTTGCAGTGCCGCTGTATCCACAATTACGACCGCTGCTGAAGCGGCTGTGTGAGGGCAAGGCGCACAATGAGCGCGTGTTTAGGATCGCCGATGCTAAGAAGGCTCTCGCGGCCGCGTGCCGACGCTTGGGTTACCCGCCATTTACCCAGCGGTCGTTACGCCGCATGTTCATTACGCGCGCCATTGAAAAAGGCGTGGACGTAAAGGTGATCGCCGAGTGGCAAGGGCACAAAGACGGCGGCAAGCTCATTCTCGACACCTATAGCCACGTTAACCGAGCCCACTCGCAACGCATGGCGCAGTTGATGGCTGATCACGAAGCAGAGAACCTCATCGCGATGACTCGACCGGCAGCAGCGTAGTTTTGCCAGATGCCCCACGAACTCATAAACTGCGGACTTCAATGGCTTCGGTTTCTTTCAAGTCTGCGCAAATGAAAGGCGTATCACCAACAGTGATCCTCCGAGCAGACGGGATGATGCAGCGCCACAACATCCATCGACGCGCAACGGTGTCACAACAGTTCTCGACGAATCACAGGTGGGGGCATTCGCAAACTTCGCGAGATTTCCTGTTTCGGAGCGTTCGCTTCGCCGATCATTAAAATAGATGTCAGTAGATAAGTCATGTGCCTTTTCCCTCGTAAAATCGCCTCTGGATGTCATGTCTTATGTCAGTAGGGTCGGATTAAATGAGTTGTCAGCCAGAATGGTTGTGCATGTATGGGATCACAAAGCTGTGGCTACTGAACAGTTAAGACACTCGTCACTTCGTGGAGGACTAAAGCTCAAGGCTGCTGCCGACTATATCAGTGTCTCGGCTCCGACGATGTATCGGCTGATCGCAAGAGGGCTGATAAAGCCAAACCGAAGCCTCAGGCATATCATTATTCCGATTGCGGAGCTAGATCGGTTCTTATCGAACTAATTCTCGGCATACTCACATGTTTTTGACCACTAACTATTTCGTCGTCCCGGGGGGAAGCGAGGAAACTAACCAGGAAGGGCATTCCCCCCATGACGGAAGAGAAAAACGAAACAGGCTGCTCTTGTGAAGCAGCCCGTCTCACACCGATTGACACCGCCAGTCTGCTAGAGCGCTACCGCAAAGTCAAATCCATAGACCTTCCGGCATGTCAGAAGCGCGTCCGCTTCATGCTCGAAAACTTCGTTAGCAGCGGCGATCGTAAACACCTAGTTGCACTTGACGCTTTGCTGAGCGCGGTTGTGCACCAGTTCGTGCCCGGCACGACCCCGAGCAACTCGTGAACGCCCCGCGGACAACAAAAGACGGTGCCTGGTGCTGGCTCGCCAAACCGGCACTTAGGGAAATCCGCAAAGTGTTCGACCAGAGCGGGGACGTGGCTTATGGCCTGGCCGTTTATGTGGCGCTATCGGAAATCTCTTCAAATCACAGAAGCGAAACGTTTCAGGTGCCCTGTAGTGAAATCCAACAGAGAAGCGGTGTCAGTCGGCGCAAAATTGACGGAGTTCTTCGACGCTTAGAGTCAGCAAAGTTAGTGGGCGTTACTGCAAATTTTGTGAGTTCAGGTGGCAAGGAACGCTTACCCAACACCTACACTCTGCTCCAGCTACCCTCCAGCACTCTATGCGATACCCCTCCCGCACAGCAGGAATGAGCACCGTGCGCAGTAATACAAGAATAGAAGAAGAAGTAAAGAAGAACACCGTTTTCGATCTTCCGGAGAATCTCAACACTCCGCGTTTCCAGCAGGTCTGGTCCGACTTCGAAACGCATCGAAAAGAAAAGAAGAGCCCGCTCACGCCGACCGCGAGGCGGTTGCAGCTAAAGAAGCTCGCATTCTGGGGAGAAGATCGTGCCTTCCTGGCAGTAGAGCGCGCTGTAACCAGCGGCTACACCGGCATTTTTGAAGACAAAAAGAGAGGCGACGCGGTAGTGCCGCCTCAGCCCACTCTTAAACGTGTTGATCTGGTCAACGCATGAACGCCGCAGGGTTTTCCTTAAACGAGATAGAGCAGGGCGCGATCAGCTCAGCGATGCAGTCTGCGGACGCATTGGCGGAAGTCATGGCGCACCTAACGCCTGAACATTTCACCATCTTCGCGAATCGTGCGGTCTTCGTGGAGCTTCAAAAGTGTTGGAATGATCGCCGACCAACGGATGATCTGATTCTGTTCACCGCGCACCTAAGCAAAGCAGGGTTGCTCGAAAAAGTGGGTGGCGCTGCCTATATCACTCATGTTTACAGCTGCGTTCCGTCAGCGGCGAATGTTAAGTATTACGTCGGGATTCTGGATGAGGAGTATGACAAACGTCGTGCGGAGACGATTCTCATAAACACGCTTGCTGCCTTAAAAGCGGGTGATAGTGCGGCAGTGCCTAACGCAATATCGGAACTAACGGCCATTCCTATTAGAAACAGCGCTGAAAGAACCTTCCACTCTTCCGTCGCGGAGAAGCTTCGACGAATCGATATGGGTGACCCAGATGCCGACGTGCTAAAAACCGGGCTGAGCTACCTGGATCAACACAGTCCACTGCGCAGAGGCGACATGCCTTTGATCGCGGGAGAACGCAAGTCGGGTAAAAGCATTCTCGCACTGTCGATTGCGGTTAACGTCGCGCGTGATGGCGTGACCGTTCTCTATTTCTCCCTTGAGGATCGCCTCCCCAAGGTTGTTGATCGAATCTTCGCCGGAACGTCTCGGATCCCAATGAAGGATCACGCGCTAGGCCGGATGACTTTAGCTCAGCAGGCGGTGGCGTTACAAACAGCGGAAACGCTCGCACAGTTAAATCTCGTAGTCCGTGACGATGTGTACGACCTCCATCTAATCGTTGCGATCGCGCGCCAAGAGAAAATGCGCCAGTCGGTTGGTTTGATCGTTGTTGACTACGCACAACTCATCCGTGCCTCAGGTGCGGATAGTCGTCGGGAGGAGGTAGAGCGTGTCAGCCGCGAACTCCGTCTGCTGGCAATGGAGCTAGACACGCCGATCTTGCTGCTTTGCCAGCTCAATAAGGAAGGGGAAACGCGTGAATCGAAGGCGCTCGAAATGGACGCTACCGCGATGTGGAGGATTGATCGAACCGATGTGGACGAAAATGGACGACGTTTGATTGCCATTCCGTGGCAGCGAAACGGCGAGAGCGGTATAGGGGCCGAAGTAGTATTTCTTGGATCGATCGCTCGTGTCGAGAACAAGGCTGCTTTTGAAACGCACGCGTTGGACCATCAAAAAGCGGCTAGCGAGTAGGACGAATCGCGGTGATATTGGTAACTCTCAGCACAATGTCAGAAGAATCTAGGATTGGTCGACCAATAGTCATCACTGACGAAGTCGCCGAACGTATCTTTGCGCGAATGGAAGCTGGAGAATCGATTGCGGGCATCTGCAGGACCGACGGGTTCCCAAGCTCACGCACGCTCTATCGAAGAGTTGAATCTGACGAGGAGTTTAGAACACGATACAACTGGGCATTGATGATCCGCTCTGAATTATGGGCTGAGGAGATTGTCACCATCAGCGACTCGGTTAAGGGCAGCACGAGCATGGAGGAAATCAACGCTGCCAAGTTAATGGTTAACGCCCGGCAATGGATAGTTTCGCGGCTACTCGCAAAGAAGTACGGCGATTCTCCAACAGCGAGTATTAACGTTAACAGCACAACCAACAACTTTTTGGTAGTTACAGAAAAACAGCAGCGACAAATACACGATAGAACACGGCGACTTTTACGGGGGGAAAGTTCGCCACACGAGGAAAATCCCCCGAATGCTTCCTTGGACTAATCCGACCTACGGTCACCGCATTTACCCAGCGCAAGCGCCCTTCTATAGTCCGCGCCTATTCGCCAAGGGTGCTTGCCCGACAACACCGTTCCGCATCGAGGCTGCAGGCAGCGCTTTTCAAGGGCCGCGAGAGTGCTATTTGTCGTTAGAAGCTGATCTGAAACCCGCCATTTACGGCGTGAGAGTGGTAATCATTCCGGCCCACATCGGCACGATAGTAGCCAAAGAAGGATAGGCGAGGTGAGAACTGAATCCAGGTCCCGACATCGAGCAGTAGGCTATCGCTGCCCACACTCGTTCTTAATGGTGTGAATGGCTCGCCCGTGTTCAGGATTCCATTGTTGTCCAGATACTCATGCGCCCATTGCACCCGAACCTCAGGGCTGAACACGACCCGGCC
>JBBPYF010000045.1:0-12477 GCA_038200165.1 Chthoniobacterales bacterium
CTGCTCTTCGCCATGCAGCAATTACTCGGGCGTGACCAGAAAGCAGAGCGCATTTAGCCGGCGCGCTCGTATTGGGCGAAAACGCGGTCGAGCGCTTCGGGGTAAAGCGCGTGCTCGGTTTCCTGGATGCGCGCGTGCAACGATTCCGGCGTATCGCCATCGCGCACGGGCACCTCGCGTTGGGCGATGATGGCGCCGTGATCGATGAACTCATCGACATAATGCACGGTGACGCCGGTGACTTTCTCGCCCGCGGCGAGCGCCGGCTGCCAAGCTTGCAAGCCCGGATATTTCGGCAGGAGCGAGGGATGAATGTTCACGATTCGTCGCGGAAAGGCCGCCAACATCGGCTCCTTCAGCACACGCATGAATCCCGCGAGCACGACAAATTCGGCGCCGGCATCGCGCAGCATCCTAACGAGTTGCGCTTCGGTTTTTGGCTCAAGCCGGGTGCGGAACTGGCCAGGCGGCAGCCAGGCATTGGGCACGCCGAACTCGCGCGCGATCTCGAGGATGGGCGCCTCCAGCACATCGGAGATGACGACGACTGGTTCGGCCGCCAGTGTGCCCTCGCGGATGCTCTGCAAAATGGCGCGGCAATTTGAGCCTTTGCCAGAGCCGAGGATGGAGATCTTAACCATCCCCCGTTTTCTCGAGCAGCCCGGTTGTTGAATAGCCTGGCTCAAATGGAATGATTTTGATCGTCGCGCCGCAGCGTTGCAGAGCCGCGCTCTCTTCCGCGTTTAACGTCTCGACGGTGTAGTCGCCGCCTTTGACGTAGACGGCTGGTTGCGCGGCCAGCAGAAACTCTGTCGCGCGCATCTGCGGGAAAATCGTCACGTAATTGACCGCCTCGAGCGCGGCGAGCACTTCAGCGCGATCGCGCTCGCGGTTGAGTGGTCGGCCTGCGCCTTTGAGCGCGCGCACCGAAGCGTCGCCGTTTACTCCGACAACCAGCGCATCGCCGAGCTGTCGCGCCGCGGCAAGATAACGCACGTGCCCGACATGGAGCAGATCGAAACAGCCATTCGTCGCGACCAGGCGTTTGCCTTCCTGGGCCAGACGACGCGATTCTTGCGCCAGCTGCGCGAGATCGAGAATCTTATTCACTCCGGTCCCACTACGCACTGCAACGCCTGCGGCAGCAATTCGAAAACAGCCGGCTCGTTGCCGATCATTTCGCCATCGACATTAAACCACATGCCAGGGCGCGAATTGATCGCGATCTTCTTCGCCCGCCGAAACACAACCGCATCGGAGCCGAGGTGTTTTCCCAAAACAATTTGCGCGGCGACAATGGCGAGATCAGCGGGTCCGCGCTCCGAGATTAGAACCACATCGAGCAGCCCATCGCTCACATCCGCTTCGGGCGCGATCGGAATACCACCGGCAACGTAGCGGCCATTGGCGATCACCACATTGTAAAGATTTTCTTCCAGCGGCACGCTGTCATCCAGTGCCACGCTCGTGATATATCCGCGCAGCTCGGAGAAGGCCGCCGCCGCGCACCGCAGATAGGCCAGCGGCCCCCACGTTCGTTTCATTTCCGGCGTCAGTTTCTCATCCACCACGCCGCTGAATCCACCCGAGGAGACATTGACAAAATAGCGCAGCCGGTCGCTCGTCACTCGCACGAGATCGATGGCGCGGGTCTGCCCCCCGCGCACAAGTTCTATGGCCGCATCAATGTCAGTGGGAATCCCGATCGTGCGGGCGAAATCATTCCCCGTCCCGAGCGGCACCAGACCGAGAGCGGCCTTGCACCTTGCCGCAGCGAGTCCGTTCACCACTTCATTCAGCGTCCCGTCACCGCCGGCCGATACAATCAGCTCCGCTCCCTCCTCCGCGGCTTCGCGCGCAAACCTTTCGGCATCGCCCGCCTGCTGGCTGATGTGAAAGCGCTCCGGCGCCAGCGCCTGCAAGCGCTCGCCTACCGCGTCCGCCTTCTTCCCTGAGCCGGCGATTGGATTGAGAATCACACAGGTGCGCACGGCAGCGACCCTCCGCCGCGAGGCGAAGCGAAGCAAGCCACGGCGCGTTTCGCCTTGCCTGTGGCTGTCGTTGCTGATTGAACACAAAGGGAATGGCTCGGGAGGCGCGCGCAGGCAATTTTACCATTTCCGATGCGCCTGTCGCTTCGCCGGAAGTTTTAAGCGAAGCGCCGGAAACTGAAGCTGCGGAGATACCGGGCGGGAAGGGAACGCCCTTTCTCCTGGCCATTCCGCGAAATCCGCGAACGCTTTTCGTTTGCTGGAATATCGATTGGCCGGCGGCCTTCGGCAGCGATGTGCCGGCTGATCGCAAAGCGCACCTGAAACTTCGATCTGGCACAAGCGAGCTGACACAGGCGGTCGAGCCGCTCAGCGGCCACTGCGCAATCCGCGATCTGGAGGCAGGCGCGCGATACGAGGTGGAGCTAGGCTATTATGGAGCTAACGAGACGTGGCGAGTTATCGCCGCCGCGAACAAAATAACAATGCCGCTCCGCTCCGGGTCCGGAGATGAAGAAGTGGAAGTCACCACGATTCTTTTTCATTTCAGCTTTCAGCGAATCCTGGATGTTTTGGGCGCGAGTGAAGGAGGCAAGATTGCGCAAAGATTGGCGCAGTTGCAGAAAGACTCCGGAGAGACGCGGAGCGAAGTCCTGCGGACTCTGGACATATCGGTCGAGAACCTGCGTAAGACGGCGCAGCGAAAAGAGGAGCTAACGAGGACTACACCGGCGCCAAAAAGACGCAGAGACTTCGGTAGTAACTCGCCAGTTAGCAGTAGTTGGCAAAGTAGTTAACTACCGGCTTAGCTTAATTCCCGAGGGCATTTCCGGCGGCGGCGCACTGATGCGGCTATGGCTCTTGCCATAGCTGAAGTAGAAGACGAGCCCGATCACGAGCCAGACGAGCAGCCGCATCCAATTCGTCCAGCCAAGACCGTAGATCATCGCGCCGCAGGTAATGATGCCGAGTATCGCCACCACCGGCACTGCCGGGACGCGAAAGCCGCGTTCCAGCTCAGGACTGCGAACGCGGATAATCCAGACGCCGGCGCAGACGAGAATAAAAGCAAAGAGTGTTCCGATGCTAGTCATTTCACCGACAACATCTTCCGGAATGAACGCCGCGAAAATGCCGGTGAAGACAAAGAAGAGCATGTTCGATTTGTAGGGGGTGCGGAAGCGCAGGTGCACATCGGAAAAAACTTTCGGCACGAGACCGTCGCGGCTCATGGAATAAAAGACGCGCGATTGACCAAGCAACATCACGAGGATGACGGAGGAGAATCCAGCCAGAATGGCGACGGTGACCGATTTCGAGAGCCATTCGTAGCCGGTCATGTATTTGCTAATCGCGAACGCGACCGATGCTTCGCGCCCGTGCGATCGGAAATCTTCTACCGTGGCGATGCCGCTAAGGACGTAGGAGAACAGCACATACAAGATGGTGCAAATGACGAGCGAACCGAGGATGCCAATCGGCATGTTGCGCGCGGGATTGCGCGCTTCCTGCGCAGCAGTCGAGACGGCGTCAAAGCCGATATAGGCGAAGAAAACAACGCCCGCGGCGCCAAGAATTCCCATGATTCCGCCATAGGCGTGGTGGATACCCTGGGGAGTCGTGTAGGTGGTCGCGGCCGGAATCAGGGGCGTATGGTTCGCCGGATTGATGAAGCCCCAGCCGATGCCGATGACCAGCAGGACAATGGTTACTTTGATGACAACGATGATGCCGTTGACGAAAGCTGATTCCTTCGTGCCGCGAATGAGCAGCAGGGTGAGCAGCAGCAAGATGAACACCGCCGGTATGTTCATTACGCCGTGAACACCCGTGCCCACGGCGGTTTCGAATGGCGAATGCGACCATTGATAGGGAATGCGCATCCCGAACCACTCGAGCACGCGGTTGGCGTACTCGCTCCATGCGATCGCCACTGTCGCCGCTCCGACCGCATATTCGAGGATCAAATCCCAGCCGATGATCCAGGCGACGAGCTCACCCATGGTTGCGTAGGAATAGGTGTAGGCGCTGCCCGCGACCGGAATCATAGAAGCGAACTCGGCGTAACAAAGACCGGCAAACGCGCAGCCGACGCCCGCGACAATGAAGGCGAGCACCACCGATGGACCCGCGCGATCAGCAATCGCCGCCGCAGTTCGCACGAAAAGACCCGCGCCGATAATCGCGCCGATCCCGAGCGCGACCAGATTGACCGGACCGAGCGAGCGTTTCAGGCTGTGTTCACCGACTTCCTGCGCCTCTGCCATCAGTCGATCGAGAGGCTTTCTCGCAAATAGTTTTGCCATCGGGTTAACTTCCTTTCGGTTTTGCTAAGTGACGCGGCGGCATGGGGTCACGCCGGGGGTGATTTTCTCCAGAGGAAATAGATGGGCACACCGGTGAGCACGATGCCGAGACCAGGAAGAGTTGTTTTCGGTTGGTAAATGAAGAGCACGATCAGGATCACGCTCGCGCCAATGATGTAAAGCAATGGGATAAGTGGATAACCGAATGCTTTGTACGGCCGTTCGGCATCGGGCCGTTTCCAGCGTAGCAAGAACACTCCAGCGATGGTGAGAATATAAAAGATGAGGGCGGCCGAAATTACCCAGTCGAGAAGATTGCTGTAACCATTTCCGTAGCTCATGTTCCCGGCAGCGTCCGTTTTCAAAACGGTGCGCGGCAGGACGAGAATGCCGGCCCAAATCCCCTGAATGATTAAGCCCCAGCCGGGCACGTGCTGCTTGTTCAGCTCGCCCACGCGGCGGAAGAAAAGCCCGTCGCGCGCCATGGCGTAGTAGGCGCGGGCGCCGGCGAGGATGAGTCCGTTGTTGCAACCGAAGGTGGAGACCATAATCGCCACTGCCATGATGGTTGCGCCGGTGCCTGGGAAAATGACGTTAGCGGTTTCGGAGGCGACGCGATCACTTGGCGCGTTTTGGATCGCGGCGAACGGCAGCGCCGCCAGGTACGCGACATTGGCCAGCAGATACAGACCGATGACCAGGAAAGTTCCAAACGCCAGCGAGAGCGGAATGTTGCGCTGCGGCTCCTTCACCTCGCCCGCCGTGAAGGTGATGTTGTTCCAGGCATCCGCGGAGAAGAGCGAATTCGTTTGCGCCACACAGATACCGACGAAAAGTCCGAAGGCCGTCGCCGCAGTCAATCCTGCGCCGACCTCCTGCAAGCCGCCGCGCAAAGTCCAGAAATCGGTGAAGTTCGCCGCGCCCGCGCCTGATCTGACGCCAACAATAATCCCGAGCAGAATGAGGGCGATGAGCGCTCCCGTTTTCGCGGTTGTGAAGACGTTCTGCACGAGCTTGCCTACTTGCAGGCCGCGCGTGTTCATAAATGTGAGCAGCGCGATCAGCGCCAGGCCCACCGCTTGCGCCGTCGAGAGCGAGAGCGCATAGCCGCCCATTCGAATTGGCGCGATCAGGTAATTTGATTCCGACACCCACGGTACGAGCACCCCCATGTAGCGGGCAAAACCGACGGCCACTGCCGCGATGGTGCCGGTTTGAATGACGAGGAACAGCGTCCAGCCGTAGAGGAATCCCCATAGCGGAGAAAAAGCCTCGCGCAGGTAGACGTACTGACCGCCCGCTTTCGGCATCATGGCCGCCAGTTCGCCGTAGGAAAGCGCCGCCATCAGCGTCAGCAATCCGGTTACGATCCACACCACCAACAACCAACCGGGTGCGCCGACCTGCCGCGCAATGATGGAGGAAACGATGAAAATGCCCGAGCCGATCATCGAGCCGGCCACGAGCATGGTCGAGTCGAGCAGGCCGAGCCCGCGCACGAATTTGCCGTTCTCGATCACGGGAGACTGTGACATGGCGCTGGTGTTGTAGCCTCATGCCTGCGGGTGTGCAATCCATCTTCGCTTCGGCGCAGCACGTGTTAGTTTTCCCGCCCTAATGAGAGTCGTCCCTCTGCCGTGTTCGCGACTGGTGCTGTTCGCGTTGTCTGTGGTTGCTTTGGTGTCAACGCAATCCGCCGTCTTCGCCCGCCGCCCGGTCGCGACGCGCCGCGACATTTCGAACGCGCAATTCGAAGCGCTGCCGCTCGATCGTTCTCCGCAAAATCACCTCATCGTCCGCGCCTTCATTAACGGCAAACCGGCACTTCTCGGCGTCGACACCGGCGCGCCCGTCAGCGCCATCGCCGCCAACCGACGCCAGTATTACGGTCTTACCTCCATTGCCGGCACGTCGAAGCTCCCGCCGCGGCTCATGATCAATGGCGCATTCAGCGCGGTGGGAGTGGCCAAGTCGCTGCGCATTGGTTCGCTCACGCTCGTCGATGAGCCCATGGTCGCGATCAATCTCGGTCCGGATAGTCGCGCCGCTCGCCTTCGTGGGGAGCAGGAAATCGATGGCATCCTCGGCGCCGACATTCTTTTTCCCACCCGCGCCGTGCTTGATTGCCAGCGGCAGTTGCTCATTCTGAATCTCGAGCCGGACTCTGTGAAGCCGGCGCCGGGTGTGGATTACACCGGGTTCAGCAGCGTGCCGATCCACGTCAGTGAAGGCTACAATCTCTACGTCGACGGCACAGTGAATGGCGCGCCGGCGCAGCTCATGGTCGATACCGGAGCATTCGCCACGCTGTTGCATCGCTCCTTTGTGAAACGGATGAAGATTCCGATCCACGACACGCCGTTCAGCTCGGCCGCGGTGAATCTGCGCGAAACCGACGTGCAGGTCGCGCGTATCCG
The DNA here is from genome assembly GCA_038200165.1 of Chthoniobacterales bacterium. GTDB lineage: Bacteria > Verrucomicrobiota > Verrucomicrobiia > Chthoniobacterales > UBA10450 > AV69. The sequence goes on from JBBPYF010000045.1 coordinate 6,715, forward strand.
GCGGCTGACGGTCGGCTCGGTCAACATCGTCGGCCACAAAGTGGGAGTGATCGATCTGGGCGGACTCATTCACGGCGAAATGCTCAAAGGCGAGCGGCCCGTGGTTGGATTGTTGGGAGGCGAACTCCTGCAACGCCATCACGGCATCATCGATTTCGGGACGCGGCGGCTGTATCTCAAAGGCTAACTCATCAGTGCCCGGCCCGGCCAGCGGACGCGGCTATAACCTCCGGCCACGTTGGTCGGCCTGTCTCACTCGATGTCGATCTCGCGCACGCGCTTTTGCATTCGCACTGCTTCGACGGCGTTGCGGATTTTATCGGCAAGGGCGAGCTTTGCCGGGACGGCGTCGACAAGCACGAAGGACGTGGATGTGTCGGAAGTGTTGAGCTGCACGTTTTCCAAGCCGCAAAGTCGCGAGGAAAACGGCTGGCGTGTTTCCAGGTCTTTCACGCGATAAAGCTCCAGTGTGTCGGTCACTTTGCTGAAAACGCCTTCAGTAATTTTCAGCCGCTCGTTTGTTAGTTCGTAGATTTTTGTTTTCGTCCGAAGATAGCGCGGCGAGTGCAAGCATCGCGGGAAAGATGAGCGCGACGAGAGTGAATGGCGCAGCCGCGCGCAGCTGCGGTGACCCGGATTGCGAGGCGATGAAGCTGATGAGGAGAATGGCGACACTAATGACAAGACAAAGCACGAAGGTGGGCCCGTTTTTTCACTGCGATGAAGTGCCGCGCCAGAGCGTCTCTTCCGCCATGCGCGCATTCTTCACTGTCGCGCTTCTGAGCACAAGCTGGTGATCACGCAGGCCTTCATCCTCGCCGCCGGAATGGGCATGCGTTTGCGCCCGCTCACCGACGAACTGCCCAAGCCGCTTGTGCCGATCTTTCAAAAACCGCTCATCACTTTCGCCTTCGACCATCTGATCGATGCTGGAGTCGAGCGCCTGGTCGTGAACACTCACCGCATTCCCGAGAAATTCCGCCACGTGTTTCCGGAAGGGAATTACCGCGATCGAGCAATCGTTTTCCTGCACGAGCCCGATCTGCTGGAAACGGGCGGCGGAATTAAAAATGCCGAAAATGTTTTGGGAACGCAGCCTTTCATCACCTACAGCGGCGATCTTCTGACCGACCTGAGTCTGCTTTTTTTAATCGAAGAGCATTTCCGCCAAGGCAACGATGTGACGCTGGCCTTGCGGGAGAAGGGGCTGGGCGCTGATATTGCACTGCGCAATGGGCGGGTCGTTGATATTTGCAACCGACATGGAGTGGAGGGGCACCTGGATTTTGCCGGCGTCGCGGTCTGGAGTCCCGGAATTTTCCAGCGCATTCCGGCCAATAAAAAAGTCTCGTTCATTCCGATCCTGAGCGAGTGGATTGGAGAAAATGGGAAGATCGGCGGCGTGATTTTGAACGAAGGAAAGTGGTTCAACATCGGATCAGCGTCACAATATCTCGAAGTCCATCGCGACATCTGGCGGACAAAGTGGCGCCCGCGTTTCGTCAGCGATGCCTCCTGGCCTGCGAATAAGAGCGAGCGGGCGGAAATTGCAGCCACCGCGCGACTTCTCGGCTGCTCCGTTATCGGCGCGAATTGCCGCGTCGGCGCCGGCGCGCAGTTGACCGACACCATCGTCTGGCCCGGGGCGCGAATTGCTCCCGGAAGCGAGCTGCGGAATTGTACTGTCCGCTCCGGCAAAGTGGCCGAAGGAACGCTCGAGAACGCCATCGTGTGAGAACCGATTCGCTTCTTCGCCAGACGCGGCTGCGGGTGCCCGCCTTCAGCGGCGGACGCATCGAGATCGCCCCGATCGAGAAAGGCGGATCGGACCGGCGCTTTTACCGCGTCCGTTGTCCGGGCGAGCAGTCGCTTGTTCTGGTGAAATACAATCTCGCGCATGCCGAGAATCGCCATTACGTGCGCATCGCGCACTTCCTCGCCAGCCACGACATTCACGCGCCGAAGATTTATTTCCACGATGCCGATGAAGGGCTGATCTGGATCGAAGACCTGGGCGAGACCGATCTCTTCAGTTTTCGCGCTGAACCGTGGCTAGTGCGCGGCGCCTTTTATCGCTCAGCCATCGATGAAATCGCCAGGCTGCATTCGTTGCGCGCGCACGAATGGTCGGCGCTGCGCGGTGAGATGCCGGCGGAGTTCAACGCCGCGCTCTATCGCTGGGAGCAGAATTACTTTTTCGAGAACTGCCTCGGCCGCATTTTTCATCTGGAGGAAAAACGCCTGCGCGAGATCGCGACGCTGCCGGCGCTGAGTGAAATTGCGGAACGCCTGGCCGCGTTGCCGCGACTTCTCGTGCACCGCGATTTCCAATCGCAGAACATCATCATGCGCAACGCCCAGGCGTATCTCATCGATTTCCAGGGAATGCGCCCAGGCCTTGCCCAATACGACCTGGCCTCGCTCCTGTTCGATCCCTACGTGCGGTTCGCGAGCGCCGAGCGCGAGGAGATTCTCTCCTATTACATGGAGCGGCGCAGTCTCGGCGCGAAGGCCGGGTCCTTCCGCGAAGTCCTCCGGCTTTGCGCGATGCAGCGCTTGATGCAAGCGCTTGGCGCTTATGGTTTTCTCGGTCTGGCCAAGGGCAATCGCCAGTTCCTTGCCCACGTTCCGGCGGCGCTGACTTCACTGCGCGAAATCCTCAGCGAAATGCCTGCGCTCGCGCCGCTCGGTGCGGCGCTTGCTTCTTTGCCTGAGGATGCCCTCGGCCCCCGCTAGTCCGCCCCTCGCTTCGCCCAGCTCCTTCTCGGCCGAAAGATTCACGCCCGCGCCGAGGGCAGAGCGCACCGATACGCTGCGGCGCTGCGTCGCCTGGGGCACGATGATCGTCGGGAGCGCGTTACCGGTGATCGTCTGCCGGCTGAGTGGCCAGGGTGCGCCCCTGTCACTCCCGCTCGTGCAAACCCTGATGCTCGTCATCGCCGCGCTGTTGATTAACCGCTCCGAACGGCTGCGGCCGCTCGTCGGATTTCTTTTGACGCTGGCAATTCTGCGGCTCGGCTGGTTCGGCATCGCGCCGGTGCTGGCCGAGTGGACGCCGCTCCGAAATCTCCTAGCGCAATCTAGCTGGCCCGTGCAGCAATTCATCGCCCGATCACTTAATGGAGTCGGCGCGCTGCTGATGCTCACCACTCTCATCGGGCGCAGTTTCAGCCGGCGCGATCTCTTCCTGCGAGTGGGCGAGATCGATGCACCCGCCCAGCCGGAGTGGTTTCTGTGGTTTCGCAAGCCGATGCCGTGGACTCGCCTGGGCCCGCAGTTGCTCTTTGTCTTCGGAATCGCTCTGCCGCTCTTCCTTTATCTCACGATCCGGCCAGACCTGGCTCGCGTCTCGCGGCTCTGGCCAATTTTACCATGGGCCTTGGCCACGGCAGCGGTGAATGCGGCCAACGAGGAGTTCCAATTCCGCTGCGTGCCGTTGGCGCATTTGCGCGGTGTGCTGCCAATACGTGAATCGATGTTGCTGACCTCCGTCTTTTTCGGCGTCGCCCACTACTTCGGTCAGCCCTCCGGTCCCATCGGTGTGGTGATGGCGGGAATCGCCGGCTGGATTTGGGCCAAGAGCATGGTCGAGACACGCGGCGCCGGCTGGGCTTTCGGCATTCACATGGTGCAGGACATCGTGATCTTCTGCTTCCTCGCGCGGGCGGTGAACGGGTAACCTAGCGGACGAACGGATTACTCTTGCGTTCTTCCCCGATGGTCGTCGGCGGCCCATGCCCCGGCAGCACCGTGATCTCGTCGCCCAGCGGAAACAGCTTCTCGCGAATGCCGCGGAAGAGCAGCTCGCCGTCGCCCCCGGGCAAATCCCAGCGGCCCACGCCGCCCGCGAAAAGCACGTCGCCGCCAACCAAAACGCGGTCGGCGCGAGAGAGAAAACAGAGGCTGCCAGGGCTATGACCAGGGACTTCGAGCACCTCCCATTTCACGCCGAGAAAATCGCGCTCCGCCGTTTCCGCGATGAAGAAGTCGGGCTGCACCGGCTCGATTTCGAGAGCGAACCCGAAGTCACGGAAGAAATTGGGATCGGAAATCATCGGTGCCGTGTCGGGATGGCAGCCGATCGGGCAACCGAAGGTTCGCTTAATCTTGGCCACGTCCGGGACGTGATCGAAATGGCCGTGGGTCAGCAGCAAGAGCTTGAGATCGACCCCGCGGCGCGTGAGCCATTCACAGCTGCCGTCCGGCGCATCGAACAAAATGGCGCCTTCCGGAGCATGAAAGACATAGCAATTCGTCTCAAAAATCCCGCCGCAAAAACTTTCGTATTCCATCGGCTTTGTTCTGGCGGGTTACATGGAAGCCACAGATGAACACAGATTTACGCAGATGCGGCGCTCTACGCGCGGATCTTCTGACTCATCTGTGTTCATCTGTGTTGATCTGTGGCCTGATCCCCATTTTTGAATCCTTCGCCGCTCCCGTTGTCTTACATCGCTACAGCTCGACCGAACTCAAGCCGCCGTTGTTGCTTTCAGAACGCCAATCTGCGACTATGCCAAACCCCTTTTTCACAGAATGAAACTTCGCCTCAGTGCCGCCGCGGCGGCCATCTCGCTCCTCAGCTTCGCGGCCCCGCCCATTTTCGCGAAGTCCGACCTCGATAACATCTGCGTCTCGGTCGGCCGCCTGCTCGAGGAAGGCCATTACACCCATAAGCAGCTCAATGACGAGATGTCGCGCAAAATCCTGCGCACTTACATCGAGATCCTCGACTTCTCCCATCTCTTCTTCACTCAGGAAGACATCGATGCCATCAACGAAAAGTATGGCACATCGCTCGATGACGACATTCTCCTCGGCAATCTCAAACCGGCTTACGAGATTTACGATCTGTACCAAAAGCGCGTGGACGAGCGCGTGGCCAAGATCAAAGAGCTGCTCAGGCAGCCGTCCGATTTCAAGACGAGTGGCACAATCGATTTGAGCCGGCAGAAAGCCGCCTGGCCCAAGAACGCAGCCGACGCCGACGAGCTTTGGCGCGGTCGCATCACGAGCGAGCTTTTGCAGGAACATCTAAGCGAGCACCCGATCGAGCCGGGCCCGCAGCTCGTCTCGCGCCGATACGACCGGCTCGCGCGCAACGTGCACGAGGAGGACCGGAACGAGCAGGCGAAATATTTCCTCGACGCTGTGGCCCAGTCCTACGATCCGCACTCGGAGTACCTCAGCCAGGATGACCTGAAGAATTTCTGCATCACCATGAGCCTCTCGCTCGTCGGGATCGGCGCGATGCTGCGGAGCGAGGATGGCTACGCGAAAATCGAGAGCCTTGTCCCCGGTGGCCCGGCCCAGGTCGATGGCCGGCTCAAGGTCGGCGATCGCATCACCGCCGTCGGTCAGCAGAATACAGAGCTGGTCGATGTGCGCGACATGCGGCTGGACAAAGTCGTGGAGATGATTCGCGGCAAGAAAGGCTCGAAGGTGAAGCTGCTCGTCATTCCCGGGGACGCGGCCGATCCGTCGAAGCGCAAAGATGTCGAGCTGGTGCGCGACCAGATCAAGCTCAAGGACCAGGAAGCGCGCGCCGACATCATCATCAAGAAGGATGATGACGGTAAACCGGTGAAGCTCGGCTGGATCATGCTGCCGTCGTTTTACGCGGACATGGATCACCATTCCAAGAGCACGACCAGAGACGTGCTCACGCTCCTGAAGCGGCTGAAGAAGGAGAACATCGCCGGACTGGTGATCGACCTGCGGCGCAATGGCGGTGGCTCGCTCGAGGAAGTGATCTCGCTCACC